>RFHZ01000255.1 GCA_003696125.1 Nitrospinota bacterium | reverse complement strand
TAGGCGTTACTGAGGGCTTCCTGGACCACCCGGTACAGGGTGATCTTTACCGGTAAAGGGACCTGCGCGGGGAGGTTGGTGGGGGACAGCCTTACTACGGTGTTCGTCCGTCGTTCATGGGTCCGCACCACACGGACAAGCGTTTCCTCAAGGGTAAGCCGTTCCAGTTCTGGGAGACGCAGTCCGGCGGCGATGGTGCGCATCTCCTGCAGGGCATGACGGAGCGAAGCCTGAATCACATCCAGTTCTTCTGTGTTTCCAGGAACGCCTGAGCCGGGCCAGGGACAGGCGGTACAACGATCAACCACATTGTCGAGTCGCAGTAGAGCCAGACTCAAAGCCTGGGCCGGTCCGTCATGCAGCTCGGCACTGATACGACGCAAGAAGCGCTCGTTGAGGGCAGCAGTCCGCGTGGCTGCCCGCTGCACACGTGCATGCAACTCCTGGTTCTGGGTGAGGAGGGTGGTTAATTGGGCCACTTTTTCCTGCAGCTCCTTCTGCTGCTGGTCAATCGTGTTACTGCCGCGAAAGACGATTCCGGCCAGCAGGAGATACATGGTAAGCGTTGTCGCACCGACCACCAGCCAGCTCTGTTGTTTGGCCGCAGTAATCTCCTGCTCTAAAGCCCCTAACGGCTGGTAGCATTCGACAACGGCTATGATCCGGTTACTGCCTTTGAGAAAGACAGGGCTGTAGGTCTCTAAAAGGCGTGACCACTTTTTCCGTTCCAGCGTGTTCTCCTCTTTCTGCAATGAGCTGATTTTGGAGACCACTTCTCCCTGCCAGGCCCGGGCCAATCCCTCTTGCACCGGGAAGACCTGTCCGATCAAGGCCGGATTGGTGCTGTACAGGATGCGTCCCCGGGCATTCCAGACCTTGAAGGCCACGATTTGTTGCCCAAAAGGGGTACCGGCCAGGAGTCGATCCAGGAGTCTTACGTGCACAGGAGCAAGGGAAGGGCTCTGTCCCAGGTCTTGCAGATGAGGAGAGACAAAGCTATCGACATACAGGGCGACTGTGGCGGCGGTCTGGTTGACGACTCCTGCCTGGATCTGCTCTCCCACCCACCAGCCGATACCGAGCATGCTGGCCACCAGGATGAAGAAGCTGGCGAGCATAAACTGTTGTGCCAGGCTCAGGTCCTGCCACCATCTTCTCATCCCCCTCCGCATGCTCTCCCTTTCCGGTATCCCATCGGTTTGATCTCTCAGACTAAAGTCTGATAGGTCGTTCCGACCAAAAGAGGGGAAGATTCCCCTCCCCTGGTCCGTTGTAGGCCTTACTACCCCCCCAGTATAATACATGGTGATGCAGGACGCAAATAGAGAACCCTTTTTCCCGATTTTTCCCTGAAAAGGGGCAGTACGGGGGAGGAGTCGCCCTGATTCCACAACCAGGGGAAGCTCCTCTTCCCAGGAAAGGAGATGTGCCGATGAAGTACCTGCGAGTAGTAACGATTTTGAGTGGTATCCTCCTGCTTTTAGTCCTGACTCTGGAAATAGGTGAGGCGGCCAGTGCCCGGGTGAGATGCCGGGTAAAGAAGCAGAGAGTAAGAATCCTGGTAGACGGGCGAGACCTGGAGCCGGGGATCTATTTTGCCAAGGTGGTGAATCTGCGCACCAGGAAGATCACCGAAACCGAGCCGGGCAAAGAAGCAGAGGCAACCGCCCTGAATCCTGATGTCGATCTCGATTTTGATAGTACCGCCGGTCCGAACGATGTCGATTCCTTTATCTCTCCCCGCTTTGCCAGGCGGGGAGATCGGATAAGGGCAGGGGTATTCACCGCTGAAACCGAAGAGCTGGTTGCTGCTGCCTCGACGCGTTGCTGGGGACGCTAAAGCAAATCCGTTTGCCACCAGGGGAGGGAAGCATAAAGGTGTCTTCCCTCCCCTGACTTTTTAGTGAATATTTTTCTCTTTTGTTTGTCTTATTCAGCGACAGGATTGCTGGCAGGGCGAAAAGAGAAGAGATATACCGGTGGGATAGGTTGAAGGCGGGGTTCAGGGCAAAGGAGCTGCAGGAGATGGGGGGAAGGACCAGGGGAGCAGGCAGGGAACAGGAATTCCTGCTCGTCCACTTCCGCGCGCTCTTCTACACCGCATGCAAGCTTACCAATGACAGAGCAGAAGCAGAAGATCTGGTCCAGGAGACCTACCTGAAGGCGTACCGTTCTCTGGCCCAGCTCGAACACCCGGATCAGTGTAAGGCCTGGCTCTTCCGGATATTGGTGAATACCTGGACCAATCGGAAAATCCGGCTGAGTCGCTCACCGCTGCTCCTGGAGGACGGGCAGCTTCATGTGGAGCAGGAGCGTTCCGCTTCTCGCCATCCCTGGTTCTTACCCCTCGATCCTGAGGAGACCTTGTTACGCAAGGAGATGCTCGCCGAACTCAACGCCGCGCTGCAGCGCCTGCCAGAAACGCTCAGAGTGGTGGTACTGCTGGTTGATGTACAGGGGATGAGCTATGAAGAGAGCGCCAGGATTCTTGACATTCCCCGGGGAACCGTCATGTCGCGGCTCTATCGAGCCCGCAGGATGCTGGAGCAGCTTTTAGGAGAGAGCTGTAAGGGAGAGGACAACCGTGATGAGCGGTCAGCGATGTGAGGAGATCAGGGATCAGCTCTACGCCTTTCTCGATGATGCCCTGGACATTCAGGCGACCCTGCAGGTGCGAGCCCATCTGGAGGTGTGTTCCACCTGTTTTCAGCGTTACCAGTTCATCCTGAACCTGCGCAGCTTGCTGCGCGAGGAAGCGGCAGACTTCCCTCTCCCTCCCACCCTGGAGCACCGGATCCGCAAAAGGGTAGAGACGGGGAGGGTATCTTTTCGCAGGAGAGTCTGGCTGGGAGTGGCCGCGGTGCTTCTTCTGGTCTTGCTTCCCCTGGGGTTTTTCTTGCGCTCTTCTGCCGACCTCCCCTCTACCCTCCTTGCCCACCACCGGGCGATTCTCAACGCACAGGAACCGATGCGTCTCCTCTCCTCTGATCCCCGGCAGGTCATGACCTGGGTCCAGGATCAGGCTTCGTTGGCCATAGAGCTGCCGCAGGCTTCTTTGGCAGGGTTTACGTTGATCGGGGCCACGGTGATTTCTCTCTCCGAGGGCAAGGGAGTGTACGTGCTGTACAGACGAGGGGAGATGGAGCTGGCGTATGTGGTCCTCCCGGCCCAGACCCAACCCCTCCCGCCGGGAAACCGTCTCTCCATTGAAGGACAGATCCTCTCTGTGCACCGGGAAGGAGAATATACGCTCGGCTTCTGGCGGGTAGGGACTCTCCTGTACGCCTTGATTTCCCGGGCCAAGGAGCAGGAGTTTCTGGAGTACGCCGCCCTCTGCGTGCGGCTCTCGACCTGAAGGTAAACGAAGAGGTATTTTTTGAAGAAAGGAGGGATCTATGCCAAGAAGACGAAGCCTCATAACAGGAAGCGTGCTGCTAGGAGTCGTTGTTCTCCTCCTGATCAGCAGTGCTTCAGCCGCCACACGTGAGTTCCTTATGGTAACCGGCGAGTGGTCATGGCATGCCAAAAAGGGGGAGGCCGAGGTGGTGGATCGCAACCGGGGACAGGTGGATGAGATTGAGCGCTACACCTTTGACCCGGCTTTCGTCGTGGTCAATAAAGGGGATACGGTGATCCTCAAGATTCATGTGATCAAAGGCTCACAGCACCTGGTCTCTGTCCCCGCCTTTGGGGTTTCCCCCACCACCATCCGCCGAGGCGAGGAGAAGGCGATTCAGTTTGTTGCCGATAAGGCAGGGATCTTCGAGATCAGGTGCGATATCCACAACAGTCCTGCCAGTGAAGGACCGATGGTCGGATATATTTACGTGGCAGGAGAGTAAATGGAGCGGGGGCAGAAGAAAATCTGCCCCCGCTGTCAGCGTCCAGAAAGAGGACTCTCCTTTGCAGAGCTGGAAAGATAAGGGATAGAGAGAGGGGGGCGCCGCTTACCCTGCAAAAGCTGCATATTGACAGATCCCCTTCTCCAGGGTATAGTATTGGAAACACGCAGAAAGGATACGAGTTCGGTCAGTAGGAAAGGGTAGAAGGAATGCGTAACAGGCGTCGATAGACGGCGTCTGGAAAGCATACACCACTACTAAGACGAAACGCAGAGAGCGGGACGTGCTGCTGGCTCCGCCACGAAAGTCGTATCGCAAAGTCTGGGCCGACCAAAATCAACGGTCGAACCGGCGGGGAGATGCGGGTCCTCCCCCTGCCCCTCTTCTTTCCCAAGGAGAAGATGATCATGGCATCTCGCCTGACACGACGAGAGTTCTTGGTTTATACAACCGGAGCCCTGGTGACCGGAGCCACCGTGGGCAGCATACCGGCCGAGG
>RFHZ01000025.1 GCA_003696125.1 Nitrospinota bacterium | reverse complement strand
GGGAAGATCGACGATATGGAGCTAATAGAATAGGAAGGTGAGCTGGAGACCTTGGAGCGGCTACAGGCGAAGCTCCACTCCCTGGAGGAGATCGCGATTGAGTATCGATGACTCCTTAGCCCTTGACCTCGCTCATCCGAGCCTGCGCCATCGTGGCGAGTTATACGGTCCATGTAGAGAGAAAACCCAAGAGATCGCCTTTCTTTCTGGCAGGATAGATTTTCGCGATGGTTCTCTCCTTGATTTTAAGGAGTTTTCGGTATGATAATGCCCCTGATCCCAGAGCGAAGGGGCTATCGTCCTTTCCCCACCATAAACATTTACGCAGCGGAGAACTCGGAGAATCGGAAGAGAAGACGCTTTCTGAGGTGCTAGAAGAAATAGAGAGAATGCAGGTGTACTGATACCGTCTGGCACTGCAGTTCTACTCAATCCGCACAATCTTTCCCCCTACAATCGTATAGGTCCGGAAGGCCTTGATCGACCCGTAGGGATTCTGGTAGAACCACTGCTCCACCACCTGTGTGGTCTTGTGCCCCAGGTACTCCCGGGTCTCCAGCCCCACCTCGCGGGTCATGAGCGGTGCACCACAGCGCTCCAGCAGAGTGGCGATGCTATCCCCCTCGCAGATGAGCCGGGAGCCGCAGTACTGGCAGGTGGCCCAGGCTGTGCTCGCGAGCAGGAGGCTGGCCAGAACGAGGATGACGAGTGCCGTCTTCATAGACTACCTCTTTTTTCTTGCCCTCACCGGCCGGTTATGCTATAAGGGGTAAGCCGGCGCGGGTGAACACCCGGCCGAGGTACACCGCACATCCCGGTCCCGGGCCTGGTTCTTCAGGCCCGGAGACCCATGACTACACGCGAAACACCGGTTGATCCGGATGGGCCGGATTGGGAATGACCTGGTGTCGGGTGCAATCCACAAGTAAATCGGTCTGTTCCAGCACTAACACGCTGAGCAAGTCACGATCCCCCAAGACCAGCGAGGCCTCCACCGCTTTGCGATGGGAATCTCCACCATCATCGCCTCCATGACCGGGGCAACCTGTTCCGTGCCATTCACCATCTGGAGCGTTGTCTGGTCAAGCCGAAGTAATCCTAAGCATCCAGCTTCATACCGGTGGACCTGAGCGGGATCGAGGCAACCGTGCCCTGCCAGTACCACTTCGCGGTCACGTGGACATGGAGTCTCATCGGTCTTTTCTCGGTATTCGATAGCCTAATAGGCCCGGGCAAAGACCGCCTGCTCCTTGGCCGGCTGCCCACACCGGATACAGGTCCTGCCTCGAGCTTCTGCCGTCTGCGCCAATGGGATACAACGATTGGTCGCTCTGGTCTCCTCCTGGATCGCTTTCTCACAGGCGGCATCACCGCACCAGAAGGCCAGGGCAAACCCGTTCTCTACCGCAGCCTTGAAAGCGGTATAATCGATGGGCTGCTGGGTATGCGCCTCCCGGAACTGGAACGCCTTTTGAAAGAGATGCGCCTGTATCTCGGCCAGGAGGGTGTCTACCACCTGGGGAAGTGCGGTTTCCGGTATCGCCTGCTTCCCCTCTTTCCCCGGCAGGTCTCGTCTGGCCACGATCACCTGCTTGTTCGCCACATCCCTGGGACCCAGCTCGATACGGAGAGGCACTCCCCGCAGTTCCCACTCGTTGAACTTCCATCCCACGGTGTACGCTTCCCGGTCATCCACATGCCAGCGGACAGAAGAGCCAAGAGCGGCCTTGACCCGGTCTGTCGCCTCCATGACCTGTGCCTTCTCCTCCTCGTTCTTGTAGATCGGGATGATGATCACCTGGATGGGAGCGAGACGTGGCGGCAGAATCAGGCCCTGGTCGTCCCCATGCGTCATGATGATGGCACCGACCATGCGGGTGCTCACACCCCAACTGGTGGTCCAGCAGTACTGGAGCTGGTTGCTGCGGTCGAGATACTGGATGTCAAAGGCCCGGGCAAAATTCTGTCCCAGGTTGTGCGAGGTCCCCATCTGCAGGGCCCGGCGATCCCCCATCATCCCCTCAATCGTATAACTGACCAGGGCACCGGGGAACTTCTCACTCTCACTCTTATACCCCTTCACCACCGGGATGGCGGCCTCGTTTTCGGCAAAGTCGGCATAAAGATCGAGGATGAGCCGGGCCTCTTCTTCCGCTTCCTCATAGGTGGCATGAGCGGTGTGCCCTTCCTGCCACAGGAACTCGGTGGTACGCAAAAAGAGACGGGTACGCATCTCCCAGCGTACCACGTTACACCACTGGTTGATCAAGACAGGCAGGTCGCGGTACGACTTGATCCACTTGGAATAGAGATGCCCGATGATCGCTTCCGAGGTGGGACGCACGATCAGCGGTTCTTCGAGCTTTTCTCCACCACCATGCGTGACCACGGCCAGTTGAGGGGAAAACCCCTCCACATGTTCTGCCTCTTTCTGAATAAAGCTATAGGGGATGAAGAGGGGAAAATAGGCATTCTGGTGTCCGGTCTCTTTAAACCGGCGATCGAGCGCCTTCTGGATATTCTCCCACAGGGTATACCCGTAAGGGCGAATCACCATACACCCCCGCACCGGGGCATAGTCGGCCAGCTCGGCCCGCTGGATGACATCGGTATACCACTGGGCAAAATCTTGACTGCGTGGGGTAATTGCTTCTGCCATGCGCTGATATCCTCCTCTCTAAGGGTTTTCCTGGTTACCCGAGGGCCTGGGCCAGATCTTCGATCAGATCATCGGGATGTTCAAGACCGATGGAGAGCCGCAACAGGTTCTCTGGGGTCCGGGTCCCCGGTCCTTCAATAGACGCCCGGTGCTCGATCAGGCTCTCCGGTCCTCCCAGGCTGGTCGCCCGGATGAAAAGCCGGACCTTGGCCGCCACCTCCATGGCCCGCTCCCGTCCCCCGCGGACCTGGAAGGAGGCCATGCCGCCGTACAGGCGCATCTGCCGTGTGGCAATGGCATGGCCCGGGTGTTCAGGGAGTCCCGGATAATGCACCGCTTCGACCTGGGCATGCTGGTGCAAAAATTTCGCCACCTTAAGGGCATTTTCTGCATGGGCGCGCATCCGGTAGGGCAGGGTACGGATGCCGCGTAGCACCAGCCAGCAGTCAAAGGGGGAAGGCACCGCTCCTCCGGAGATCTGGATCTGCCGGATCCGCTGGAAGAAGTCGTCCTCCTCCTTGCAAATCACCGCACCACCGAGTACATCTCCATGCCCCCCCAGGTACTTGGTGGTGGCGTGGACAACCAGGTCTGCTCCCAGATCGAGTGGCCGTTGCAGGATAGGAGAAGCCCAGGTATTATCACAGACACAGCGGGCACCGGCCTGATGAGCTATCTGGGCGATGCGGGCGATATCGGTGATCTTGAGGAGCGGGTTGGAAGGGGTCTCTACCCAGAAGAGCCGGGTATTGGGACGCAGCGCCTGCTCTACCTGCCCCGGATCGGTCATGTCGACAAAGGTCACCTCGATCCCCCAGGGGACAAACATCTCTTGTAAGAGCCGGGCGGTACCGTAGTAGACATCCACAGAGGCCAGGAGATGATCGCCCGGGGAGAGGGCTTGAAACACACTCATCGTTGCCGCCGAACCGGAAGAGAAGGCGGCGGCTCCCTGTCCCCCTTCCAGGGCGGCAAGACACTGCTCCAGGGCATCCCGGTTCGGATTGCGGTTCCGGATGTACAGATAGCCACGCGGATAGCTGCCATCTGCCTCCCGTTCGAAGGTGGTGGAAAGATGAATGGGTGGTGTCACCGCTCCGGTTCCTGGATCGATGGTATGCCCGGCATGCACAGCCAGCGTTTCGATGCGCATATCTCCTCCTTGCTCTGAGTACCTGAAACCTGTTTCCCTACCCACTTACCCGAGTGACCTCCTGGGTACCAGAGAACCCGGCCATGGGTTGATCGTTTTCCCGTCTATTTTACCATATTTGCCCACAACTTGCTGTGCTTTCCAGGGAAGATTTCTGCTTATCCCTCCCCGCCGAATATTTTTTTTGCAGGGCTTATCATACGCAGGAGATGGGGCCTATCCCCGCTTGACCGGATAGGGGGAATCTGGTACCATCTGGCTGGAAGTTTTCGTGGAGAGGGAAAGGTTACCCGTCTCTGAAAGAAGATCCTGGGGAGTAAGGGGCATAGGATGGCAGATCGATATACCGAACATATCCTTACCAGCCTGAGCGATGGGCTGATGGTGGTGGATGAGACCTTTGCCATCGTCGTGTGCAACCCGGCTCTGGAAGAGATGCTCGGCCTTCCCGCCTCAAAAGTGTTACACCAGCCGTTAGCCAAGATCTTTACCCAGGCCCCTTTCCTTTGCCAGCAGGCTGCTTCTACCTTCCAGAGCGGCAAGACTTATGTCAACCGGGAAGCGTTTTTGCCCAGACGTGATGGGACTGTCCTGACCGTGAGCCTCACCACCTCTCCCCTCTTCGACAGTGAGGGGAAGATCATCGGCACGATTCTTGTCATCCGCGACCGCACCCGGATGCGGGAACTGGAGGCGGAAGCACGACGCCTCGAAGCACTCGCCTCCTTCTCTACCATCGCCGCCGGTGTGGCGCATGAGATCAAAAACCCGCTTCTCGGCATCCGTGGCGCTGCCCAGCTCTTGCAGGAAGAACTCCCTACCCCCGAGCTCAGGGAGTATACCGAGGTCATCATCAAGGAGACGCAGCGACTCAATACCCTGATCGAGACCCTGCTCGACCTTACCCGTCCCCAGCGCCTCAAGCGGGAACCGCAGAACATCCACCAGCTCCTGGACCGGGTCCTCTTCCTCCTCCAGCTCCCGGCCCGGCAGAAGGGGGTCACCTTTCAACGGCACTACGATCCCAGTTTACCCCCTATCTGGCTCGATGCTGAGCGGATCACCCAGGTCTTTTTCAACCTGCTGCAGAATGGCCTGGACGCCATGGAGCATCCGGGGGTGATCACGCTGACGACCAGGGTGGCTGCAGAATCCCAGGTCCTGGCTCCGGACAGGGCTCCTACCCATTTTGCCCTCATCGAGATCCGCGATCAGGGGACCGGTATCCCGGAAGAGATACAGGACAAGCTCTTTACCCCTCTTTTTACGACCAAGAGCCGTGGGAGTGGGCTGGGACTGGTGATTTCGTACCGGATCGTCAACGACCACGGTGGCCGCCTCCTCCTGAAAAGCCGGCCGGGACAGGGGACGGTCGCTTCGGTCTATTTACCTCTGAGTAAGCAAGGATGAGGGGAATGAGTAGAGCAGATATCCTTGTCGTTGACGACGAAGAGAGTATCCGCTGGATCTTTGCCCGGAGCCTTCCCAAGCGTGGATACCGGGTAACCGTTGCCGCCACCGGCCAGGAAGCCCTCCTCCAGATCCAGAACCACCCCTTTTCTCTTATCATCCTGGACATCCGGCTCCCCGATCTGGACGGATTAACCCTGCTGGAGAAGTGCCGTACCCTCTGTCCCCAGGTTCCGGTGCTGGTGATGACCGCCCAGAACACGGTCACCAATGCCATCAATGCCATGAAGAAAGGGGCCTACGATTACGTGGTCAAACCGTTCGACCTGTCTGCCATCTATACCCTGATCGAAAAGGCCCTCTGTGCCCATCCCTCTGCTCCTCCGACTGCTCTCCTCCCCCAGGTAGAAGACTTCTCTGCCAGTGGGATTATTGGTCAGAGTGAAAAGATGCGACAGATCTATAAGC
>RFHZ01000254.1 GCA_003696125.1 Nitrospinota bacterium | reverse complement strand
GTTCTCGATAATAGGGGACCCGGGTAGCGGCCAGGGTAATGATCCGGCGCAGTTGCTCCTCCTGCCAGGCGTCTGCCTCGGCCCGTGACCAGCCTTTCCACGTTTCATATCGCTGTCGCCATTCTGTATAGGCCGGTCCGTAGTACACCCTATCCAGCCGGGCGGCATAGAGACTGAGGAGTCTCTCCTGCAGGAAGACAGGCAACCGCCAGTACAGCTCCATTTTCCAGTCGTAGATCATGACCTTTCTACCCTTCCCTCACACCTGATCAAAGCTGATAACCTCTACCCCGGCCTGCCGGGTCACCTCCCGCAGCAATCCTTGCCGCAGGATCTCAAGCTCCTGCCTGCGCTCGTCACAGTAGTAAGACCAGCGACGGAGCACAGCATCCGGATAGGCCGGATGGCAGTAAATCTCGTGCGTTCCCGGGGGAAGGTGGCGCAAGATGCGGACCCAGTTCTCTGCCCTGGCCTTGTTCCCCTCTCTGGTATAACCGACGGTAAGGAGCCGGTCTGCCATGCGCATCCCTGCCTTCCGGGCTTTTCCCATCTGATACCGGCGGTAGCGGTGGGCCAGCCAGACCTGGGGCTTACGGCTGTAGACCTGCAGACGGGCCCGGCGTGGATGAGGGGATTCGAGGCAGATCAGAGAAGCATTGGTTCGCATGCGCTGCACTCCCCACTTCTTCGCCAGGGTCAAAAAGAGATCGAAATAGTCCAGGTGACTGTTCCCCTGCGAATCGAGATGGGTCAGGCGCTCTCCGGCCAGCATCTTTACCCGGCCGATCTGCGCATCAAACTCGGCTTCCAGCTCTTCCCTGGCCACAGCACCCCTGCGCAGACGGGAGAAGAACTCCTGCTCATAGAAGAATCCTTCCCCGTTTACCAGGGAGGGGACCTGGTGAGGAGAAAGGCAGGGTCTTCCGGCCATGGGATTGAGATGGACACCGATGCTGATCTGGGGAAAGGCTTTGATCAGTTCCCCTACCCGCTCTACCTCAGGAAAGTTGGCATTCACACTCACGCTGGAGATGAATTGCCCCTCTTGTATGGCATCGAAGATCCCTTGCGTCGCACCCGGACCAAACCCAAACCCATCGGCATTCACAATCAATCGCCTGGCAGCCGACATCACGCAGAGTCCTGTGGACCAATTTGGGCAAGATGCTTCAGGGCAACGGCCATGTTTTGTTGCACCAGGAAGCGCTCTTTCACCAGGGCCTGCCCCTGTTTCCCTATGCGCATCCGCTCAGCAGGAGACACGGCCAGTCGCAGCATCGCCTCTGCCAGCCGGACAACATCAAAGGGGGGCACGGTGACCACTCCATCTGTTCCATTGGCAATCTCCCGTACCGGTGGGATGGCGAAAGCCACCGCCGGAATACCCATGCTCATCGCCTCGAGCAGGCTATTCGGCATCCCTTCATGATGGCTGGTAAAGGCAAAGAGGTCTGCTGCACACAGGTACTCCCAGACCTTATCCGGGGGAGAAGCAGGGAGGAGCCGGATCCGGCCTTTTAAGGCGGGAATTTGGGCCAGGCATCGCTGGACCGCTGCCGTCTCATCAAAGGCCGGTTTGGCACCGACCAGAACGCAGACAATCCGGGGATCTCGCTCTGCAGCCAGTGTAATCGCTTCGATCAATTCGAAGACCCCTTTCTCCCGCGTGATTCTCCCCACGGTCATGACGAGAATCTGGTGGTCAGCGATCTGTAAAGCCTTCCGACGGCGAGCACGTATCTCAGGCTTTGCC
>RFHZ01000253.1 GCA_003696125.1 Nitrospinota bacterium | reverse complement strand
GATGATGTTATCCCCGGGATCGAGCAGGGCGGCACAGATCAGGAAAAGGGCTGGTGAGGTTCCCGAGGTGACCAGGATCTGGTCAGGAGAAACGGTAACCCCATATTTATTCAGGTAGTACTCCGCAATGGCCTCCCGCAGCTCCAAAATCCCCAGGCTGTGGGTGTAGTGCGTCTCCCCGTCCCGCAAAGCCCGGATGGCGGCTTCCACGATACAGGGAGGGGTCTCAAAATCCGGTTCCCCGATCTCCAGGTGAATGATATCCTGGCCTTCAACCCGGGTAATCTCCTCGGCCCGTTCCAGCACATCCATGACGATGAACGGCGGGATCTCTTGCGCCCGTTTCGATACCATGGTCGCTCCTCCCTATATAGCTCTCAGTCGCCAGCAAGTGACCCGGTTACCCTCCAGCCTGCTTAACTCCCCCCACGGAGCCTGGGATCCAGGGTGTCCCGCAGCGCATCCCCAAAGACGTTAAAGGCAAAGACGGCGATGCTGATGGCCAATCCGGGAAAAGTGGCTACCCAGGGGGCACTCTCCGCGTACTCCTCGGCCCCACCCTGCAGCATCAGTCCCCAGGCCGGGGTCGGTTCCTGCACCCCCAGTCCCAGGTAGGAGAGGGAGGCTTCCAGGAGGATGGCCTGGCCCAGGAAGGCGGTCAGCATGATCAGGTAGGGGGCAACGACGTTAGGAATCATGTGCCGGAAGATGATCCGGGCATGACTGAACCCGCAGGCGCGGGCAGCATCGACATAGGGGAGCTCTCGTATGGCCAGGGCGCTGGAGCGGACCACACGGGCACAGCGGGGGACAAAGGGGACGGTGATGGCCAGGATCACATTCTGGACGCCGGTGCCGAAGATGGAGACCACGGCCAGGGCCATGATGATCAGGGGAAAGGCCATGAAGATATCCATGACCCGCTGGAAGATGAGGTCAAACCGGCCGCCAAAATAGGCGCTGGTCACTCCCAGGATGAGGCCGATGGTAGAGCCGAGCAGGGCGGAAGAAAGCCCGACGAGCAGGGCGGTCCGGGCCCCGTAGATCAGGCGGGAGAGGATATCGCGTCCGAACTGATCCGTGCCGAGCCAGTGTTCGATGCTGGGAGGCTGGAACATCTCCGCAAAGTTGTTCTTGACCGGATCGTAAGGGGCGATCTCTTCGGCAAACAGGGAGACCAGGAGCATGAAGAGAACGATGAAGGCCCCGGTGGCGCCGAGCGGCTTGCGTCGGACCCAGGTGACCAGGGAGTAGACCACGGTCTTCAGGCGTGGCTCGATAATCTCTTGTTCTACAGCCGTTTCAACGGTTATCTCCGGTGTAGCCATCCCCTCCTCCTAGCGGTAGCGAATGCGTGGATCTATCCAGGCATAGATAATATCGATAAACAGGTTAGTGACCATGAACACCAGTACCACCAGCATCACCAATCCCTGCGTGAGCGTGTAATCATTATTCCCCACCGATTCGACAAACAGCTTTCCCAGGCCGTTGAGGTTAAAGACCTGTTCCGTGACCACCAGTCCCCCGATCAGGAAAGCGAACTCGATGCCGATGACCGTGATCACCGGCAGCAGGGCATTCTTGAGGGCATGCCGGTTGATGATGAGCTTTTCCATGAGTCCTTTGGCCCGGGCGGTGCGGATATAGTCCTCTCGTAGCACCTCGAGCAGGGCGGAGCGGGTCATGCGCGAGGCAACGGCCGAGTAACGGTACCCGGTAGCGATGGCCGGCCAGATCAGTTGGGTGAGATTGGCCTTCGGATCGACCCAGAGGGGAATGTAATCGATGGGAGGCATCCAGGGAGTTCCCCACAGCCTCTGGGTGCTGATCAGGAGTCCCAGCAGGATCAAGATGCCGAGCCAGAAGGAGGGCATGGCCAGCCCGGCAATGCTGAAGGTCCGCATCAGATAGTCGAGCCAGGTATCCTGTTTGATGGCGGCAATAGTCCCTAAAGGAATGGCAATGAGGATGGCGGTAATGGTGGCCATGATCGCTACCTGCAGCGAGAGCTGGAAGCGCAATCCGATCTCATAGGTGATGGGACGGTTGGTCCACATCGATTTCCCGAAGTCGAAGCGGACGATTCCCCAGATCCAGTCAAAGAACTGTACGATTAGCGGCTTGGTAAGCCCCAGCTCTTCCCGGCAGAGTTGAATCACCTCCGGGTCGGCGTACATACCGGTGCTGGCCATGCGCAGCTCACACAGATCCCCTGGAATCAGGCGCATCAGGAAGAAGACCAACACCGCCGCCCCAAACAGGGTGGGAATCATCAGCAAGATCCGTTTAGCTATATACTGGTACATGCTCCTATCCCTGCCTGCTGATTGCCACCAGCCCCTCTCTGGCGGAAAGGGCTGGTGGCAATCAGGAGATGTTATCTAGCTATTGTTCCTGTGCCAGCCACACCGTGTCCAGTTGCTGGTTCAGGTAGTGACTGGGACTGATCTTCCATCCACGCACGATGGAGCGATGGGGAATGATGCGGTACCACCAGAGGGTAACGAGCATGTGCGCCTGCTCGTCCAGTACCCGCTTCTCAAACTGCCGCATGAGGCGACGCTGTTCCTCAAAGTCGGTGGTCCGGTTCATCTTGTCATAGAGCTCGTCCAGCACCCGGTCCTTATAGTTCGCATAGTTATTGCCGGAGCGGTCATCCGAGATGAACTTCGAGACATCGATCAGCGGGTTCACCACCGCCTGGCAGTTGAAGTCGATACTCACCTGGAACTCTGTGGAGTGGCTGCGGAGCGTTTTGTAGAAGGGACCGGTCGGCTGCACCCACTGCTCGACATCGAGTCCGATGCTGCGCCACTGGTCGATCAGCCAGGTACCGACGATCTTATACGGTTGATCCACCCCACGGTTGTGGAATTTGAACTTAAACCCTTCCGGCACCCCGGCTTCGCGTAACAGTCGTCGTGCCTCGGCCCGCGATTTCTCCAGATCCGGCCAGTACCCGGCGAGCTGCTGCAGCTCCTCCTTGGTCGCGGCCAGCGGGTGTTTGGGGAAAACTATCCCACCCACCGTCTTCACGATGGCGATCTTGGAGAGGTACTTCGAGCCGCCCCAGCGATCGATGGCCAGGGTAAGGGCACGGCGCACGCGGGGATCGTCAAACGGCTTGACCAGGTGATTCGGGTTAACCAGCAAAACGCAGTTCCAGTCCGATTCCTGTACCGTGATCTTATCCCCCAGGGCCCGCTTCAGATCATCACGACTCTTGGGAGGAAAGCCACGGAACTCGATCATGGCCCGGCCACCCCGGATCGCCTGCACCCGCAGCGATTGCTTCTTGGCAAAGATCGCCTTGAACCCGTCGAGATAGGGTTGGCCAGGGTGGTGATAGTTGGGATTACGCTTCCCTTCGATGAACGCACCCGGCTGGTGCTGCACAAAGATGAAGGGTCCGGAACCGAGGATATGCTTCTCATACCAGTGCATATCCTTGGCCAGCTTCTTGGCACTGTAGATGAAGTTGAACGGATTGGCCACGGCCGGGATAAAGGCCGAGGAGGGGTATTTCAGCTCGAAGACGACCGTGTAGTCGTCCTGCGCATACACCTTGTCTACCATGGTAAAGAAGGCCTTGCGCGCACTGGCCACCCCTTCTGGAGGGAAGATGATCTTCTTAAAGCTCGCCACCACGTCATGAGCGGTGACCGGTTGCCCATCCCAGAACTTGGCGTTCTTCCGCAGCTTAAAGGTATACTTCTTCCCCCCATTGGTCGGTTTGGGAACCTCGAGGGCCAGATCACCCACGAAGTCGGTGGGAGAAGAAGGGTTATTCGGGTTGACCCGGATCAGGAGGCTGTAGAAGGGAGCAATCGGGTGAATCAGGGCAAAGGTGGTCTCTCGATGCCCGTCATAGCTCGGCGGCTCGGCCGGCACCACAAAGGTCAAAATCCCGCCGCGACGGGGTTGCTCTGCCGCCATCCCCAGGCTACTCAAGACAAGGGCACAGGCAAAGGCCAAAGCGAGCCCAATCCCAACAGCAGAAAAGCGCTTACCATACGATCTCCTCATAACACGTCCTCCCTCTAACTGCTGGTAGATAATGCTGTTTATTACCAAAGTGGGTCTAATATGCCCTACTCTGGTTATAATGTCAAGCAAGAATTGCCTCATCACCACGCGCAGAAGGATAGTAGCGAGAAGCAAAAGCTCTTCCTTCACCTCGTTGTCGGTAGAGGTCAGGCTTTGAGGCAGGCAACCCAGTGATCAGGCTCGATCTCTCGCAGCTCCGGGACGACGTGTCTACACTCATCAACGGCGATCGGACAGCGGGGATGGAACACACAGCCTGGCGGTGGATTCAAAGGGCTGGGCACTTCTCCTTGCAGCAGGATCGGCTTCCGTCTGGCTTCTATTTCGGGGTCGGGAATGGGAACGGCGGAGAGGAGGGCCTGGGTATACGGGTGAAGCGGATTTTCGTACAGCGCCTTCCAGTCAGCCACCTCGGCGATCTTCCCCAGGTACATGACCACGATGCGGTTGCTGATATGGCGGACTACCGAGAGATCATGGGCGATAAAGAGGTAGGTTAAACCGAACTGCTCTTGCAGCTCTTCTAAAAGATTAATAATCTGAGCTTGAATGGAGACATCCAGTGCCGAGACCGGTTCATCGCAGATGATAAAGCTCGGCTTCATGGAGAGGGCACGTGCCACTCCCACCCGTTGGCGTTGGCCACCACTCAGCTCGTGTGGGT
>RFHZ01000252.1 GCA_003696125.1 Nitrospinota bacterium | reverse complement strand
CCTTCTGTCCCTGGTCATCCAGAATCTGCAACTCACCTCCGGGCAGCACAGGTTTGGCCTGGCTTTCTTCCCCTCCCAGGAGGAGTAGAACAAGGACGGCGAGTACCAGGAGGAGAGGGCAGGGGAAAAGCAGGCCCCTCTTCATCCCTCTTCTTCTCACCTCTTCCTGTTGAACGTTGTTCTTCCTCATACACCATCTCCTCTCTTGTATGATGGGTTCAGGTATGCTTTACTGTTTCCATAAGGGATAGTTCGCCGTGTCTCTTTCCTGTCCGCTGAAAAATACAAAATTTTTCCTTCTCCTTTTGAAACAATGACTTGGATGTGTTTTGCCTTTTTCTTTGAGACACCGGCTCCTTTCAGGGAACTCTATTACACAAAGGCTTATGGTTCGTTTATTTTGGTGCTGGAAGCATATCTGGAGAATCGGGTTCCCCACCTGCTCCCTCCAGAGAATGCTGATTTTCTGAGCTGTCAAAGCTCCTATGAGGAAACGTGAAATGGCCCGGTCTGCATCGGGGGCGGCAGAGGAGAAGATTCAGGCCGCAATAAGTAGAGGAGATTACCGGCAGGCGCTGGAACTTCTGGCCTCCACCTATCTCGGTGTCGTCTTTCGTTACTGCTTTCGCCTGTTAAACGGGGATGGGGTACGGGCCAGAGACATGACCCAGCAGGTGTTTGAGGAAGTGTGTAGAGGGATCGCCAGGTACAGGGGAGAGGCATCGGTCAAAACCTGGCTCCTGGCTATTGCGCATAAACAGTGTCTGAAAAACATCGATCTACAGGAACGGCGGAGCACTATCTTGCGAGAGCAATGGGAAAAGGTTGCGGCGCATGCCCATACCGATCCACCCCCGCGTTCAGAAGCGGTGGTGCTTTCCCGGGAGTGGCTAACTCGATTAGAGTGGGCGTTAGGACAGCTTGAACCAGAGGCGCGGTCGCTGCTGGTGATGCGGTTTGGGGTCGGTGTTGCTCACGAGATTCCGGTTGCAGAGATCGCCAGGATTTTGGGGATATCACGGGCTGCCGCTTACCGAAAACTCCAGGAAGCATTGACACGTCTCAGGAGGATCATGCGTGATGAGGCCGGATGAGCGAGAGGAATACGGAGAGGAAATGCAGGAAGTGATCGAGGGATTGCGCCACCTGGCGGATCGGGTCGAGCCCCCTGCCGATCTGCTTCCCCAGGTGCTGGCGCGGGGAAGAGAGCTCTTACCTCCTCCCCAGCGGCTTTTCAAGCGATGGTACACAACGGTAGCCTTCTGGCTATCCCGCCCGCTGGTATGGGGTCCGGCCCTTGCCCTCGCCTGTTTCATCGCCGGGGTCTTTGTGCCACCTCCCCCTCTGGGAACCTCGAGGACAGAGGTGGCTTCTACCCGGGAAAGCCTGTCCATGGAGGAAAGAGCAACTCCTGAGAGCCGGCAGATCAAGGAGCAGGAGTGGGG
>RFHZ01000251.1 GCA_003696125.1 Nitrospinota bacterium | reverse complement strand
GGGGAGAGTATTGCCGTGAACGGGGTCTGTCTGACCGTGGTAGACTGTGCTACGGCTTCCTTCCAGGTCGAGGTCTCACCGGAAACACTGCGGCGGACCAACCTGGGAGCCTTACGGGTCGGGGATGGAGTCAATCTGGAACGCGCATTGCGTCTCGGGGATCGCCTGGGAGGACATTACGTTACCGGTCATATCGACGGTACCGGTACCGTTACCCATAAGGTGGCAGAAGGAAATGCGCTCAACTATACCATCCGTACCGGATCAGAGATCCTGCGCTATATCGTGGCCAAAGGATCGATCGCTGTTGATGGCATCAGCCTGACCGTGGTCAGCGTGGGAGAGGCCTCTTTTTCCGTTACCATCATTCCCCACACGGCCCGGATGACTACTTTAGGGAAAAAAGGGCCAGGGGATACGGTTAACATCGAGTGTGATCTGCTGGGGAAATATGTGGAGAAGTTCCTCCGCAATGGACGCAGAGAGGCAGAGGGAATCAGTCGGTCCTTCTTAGCCGAACATGGTTATCTCTAAGGTTGAGTTTTGGTGATGGAGCCTTGACCCTGGTAGAGGGAGGATAGGGACATTTCGATAGGGGCGATGAGGGAGATGAGTACGCGAGAAGGTTATCAATTCCACACGATTGAAGAGGCACTTGAGGATATCCGGCAGGGCAAGATGGTGATCCTGGTCGATGATGAGGACCGGGAAAACGAAGGGGACCTCACCATGGCGGCGGAGAAGGTGACACCAGAGGCGATCAACTTCATGGCCAAGTATGGCCGGGGATTGATCTGTCTCTCCCTGACTCCAGAACGAGCCGATGAGTTGCAACTCCCCCTCATGGTAAACGATAGCGATAATCCCTGGGGAACGGCATTTACCGTATCCATTGAAGCGAAACGGGGGGTATCGACCGGCATCTCTGCTGCCGACCGGGCCACGACCATTCTCACTGCCATCCATCCCGATACCAAGCCTTCGGACTTGACCCGTCCCGGCCATGTCTTCCCCCTGCGGGCCAGGAAGGGCGGGGTGCTGGTCCGGAGCGGCCAGACCGAGGGATCGGTCGATCTGGCACGCCTGGCCGGACTCTACCCTGCCGGGGTCATCTGCGAGATCATGAACGACGACGGGACCATGGCGCGGGTCCCACAGTTGTGGGAGTTTGCCCAGCGCTTTAATCTGAAGATGATTACGGTCAAGGATCTGATTCAATACCGCATGCAGCGAGAGCGACTGGTCAGGCGGGCGGCCATGACCCAGCTCCCCACCGATTGGGGCACCTTCCGCCTGATCGCCTATGAGAACTCGATCAACGACCAGTGCCATCTTGCCCTGGTGATGGGAGAGATTAAGCCTGATCAACCCACCCTGGTGCGGGTGCACTCCCAATGCCTGACCGGCGATGTGTTCGGTTCGCATCGCTGCGATTGCGGTGAACAACTGCATCGGGCCATGGCCATGATTGCCGACGCCGGCTGCGGGGTCATCCTCTACCTGCCTCAAGAAGGGCGGGGAATCGGATTACTCAACAAGCTGAAGGCTTACGCGCTGCAGGATGAAGGACGCGATACGGTGGAGGCGAATGAGATGCTGGGCTTTAAAGCCGACCTCCGGGAATATGGTCTCGGAGCCCAGGTTTTGGTTGATCTCGGTCTGGGCAAGATCCGCCTTCTGACCAATAATCCTCGTAAGATCGTCGGGTTGGCCGGATACGGGCTGACCGTAGTCGAGCGGGTACCGATTGAAATCCGTCCACGTCCCACGAATATGCGCTACTTACGGACCAAACGGGAAAAACTCGGACATCTGCTGCATATTCCCTGCTGAGAGGGGAAAGGGAGTATATCCCGGCGAAAAAGGCAGGTCCGAATATGTTTGAGGAATAGACAATGGCCAGAGTCTTGGAAGGGAAGCTGTGGGGAGAAGGGTATCGCTTTGGTTTGGTGGTAAGTCGGTTTAACAACTTCATCACCGAGCGGTTGCTTGAAGGTGCGCTCGATGCCCTGCGACGACATGGAACACGGGAAGAGGATATAGAGATCGTTAGAGTCCCTGGCTCCTTTGAGATTCCCTATGCCGCAAATCGCATGGCACAACAACGGCGTTACCATGCCGTCATCTGCCTGGGAGCCCTGATTCGGGGAGCAACTCCTCATTTTGACTACATTGCGGCCGAGGTGACCAAAGGGATCGCCAATATCTCTCTGCAGACCGGGGTTCCTGTGTTGTTCGGGGTGCTGACCACGGACAATATCGAACAGGCGATTGAGCGTGCCGGATCAAAGCTGGGCAATAAGGGATGGGAAGCTGCAATGGCAGCTCTCGAAATGGTGAACTTGTTTGCAAAGCTTGATGAGGGTGGACACGAAAATGGGTCGGCGTAGAAAGGCGAGAGAGATGGCCCTGCAGGTACTGTACCAGATCGATGTGGCCAAAGAGGAATGTGAAGAGGCCTTACGCATCTTCTGGACATGGGCCAAAGCAGACGAGCAGGTGCAGCATTTCTGTAACACGCTGGTGCGGGGTACCATGGCACACCTCGACACCATCGATGCGATGCTCAAGCGGGTGAGTGATCACTGGTCACTGGAGCGCATGAGCATCGTGGACCGCAACATTCTTCGCTTTGCTATCTATGAACTCTGCTATCTTGACGATATCCCTCCCAAAGTCACCATTAACGAGGCGATTGAAATCGCCAAGACTTACGGTACGGCCGATTCGGCCGTCTTTGTCAACGGGATTCTCGATCGTGTCAAGCGCGAGGTATACGGAGAGGAGAGAGCAGAAGCTCCTCTGCCGGAAGAGGATAATCTGTCTTAACCTGTAAAGACCCGACTCCCCACCCTTCCCTTCTTTCCAGGCCTGGCCCCCTTCTCCTCCTTGCATTTTTCTTCCCCAAAAATGGGAAAATTGCCCTTTTGCCTCTTGTCCCCTGTAAGCCTCTATGCTAGGATTATATCTGAAGGGCTAGGTACAGGGTTTTTCTCTGCTTGGGTTTCCGCAAAGCTAGGTAACAGGAGAACAGGTGATGTGGGGGAAAAAAGAGCGGGTGATACTCACCGTGGAGGGTATGTCGTGTGACCATTGCCGCATGACGGTAGAACAGGGGTTACAGGAACTCCCAGGGGTTGCTCAGGTCAAAGTCTCTCTCTCGACCAAACAGGCAGAAGTGACGTTTAATCCCAAGAAAGTCTCCCTGGAACAACTCAAAGAAAAAGTGCAGGCTCTCGGATATCAGGTGGGCTAGGCGGCAAAATACTGTTTGCAAATTTTTCCTGGGTAGGATACAATGCGGCAACTTTGCTAGACCTGTCCTCCCAAGACGTGGGTCTTCTCGGAAAAGGGGATAGTCGGTTTCATTGTGTAGAGGGATGAAGCCGTTGATCATAGAGAGGGAGAGATCTCACATGCAGGATAAACGAGAGCTTCATGAGATCAAAGAGTTGATTCGCTTGGGAAAGGAAAAAGGCTTCCTCACCTATGACGAGGTTAATGATGCTTTGCCCTCTGACGTTTTCCTGCCGGATGAAATCGACGACCTCATGATCATGTTCGGGGAGATGGATATCGAGATCATCGACTTTCCGGATGAGGCGGACCTGGTAAAGTCTGCCCAGCAAGCGACACCTGCCGGGGAAGAGGAGGAACAGTCCTACGACCTGGAATCCTGGGAAGGACTGGATGACCCGATCATGATTTATCTGCGCGATATGGGAGCGGTTCCCCTGCTGACCCCTGAAGATGAAGTGAAGATCGCCACCAAGATCGAGCAAGGAGAAGCACGCATTCGAGAGGTCTTACTGCAGACCCCTCTCCTGGCCTATGAGGTCATCGATATCGGTGTCCGCCTCCGCGAGGGAGAGCTCAGAGTGAGAGAGGTAACGCAGGATCTGGGGGAGGCGACAGAGGGTGATCTGGACCGGCTGGAGGCGTTTCATCTCAACCGGGTATTAACCCTCATCCAGCAGATTGAGGCCTTGTGTAAAGAGCAGATGGATTTGTGCCGTCGATTGCAGGAGACCCCTCCTGATTCGCCCCAAAGGGAGGTGCTCTCTGCACAGAAGCGTCTCTGCCAGGCCCGGATGACCGCCCACCTGCGGGCTTTGAATCTGCGGCGCGAGATCTTCGATCGAACCGTGCAGAAGCTGGAACGGGCCATCCAGCGATTCCAGCGTGAACCGGATGCCGGTGATGGACGGAGAGAGAT
>RFHZ01000250.1 GCA_003696125.1 Nitrospinota bacterium | reverse complement strand
GTAGAGGGAAAAGCGGTCTTTCCGGAAGATCATCCCAACTTCATCGGGATCTATATGGGACGCGTCGGCTCTGAAGTGGCCCGGCAGATGGTGGAGAGCTCAGATTGTCTCCTGATCCTGGGTGCCTTCCTGACCGATGTCAATACCGGCCTTTTTACCGCCAAGGTGGATCGTTCCACCGTGATCTCCGCCTCTGCTGAGGAGTTGAGCATCAGCTATCACCGCTATCCCGAAGTCACCCTGCCCGATCTGATCGACCATCTCCTGCAGACGAAAGAGGTCAGGCGCTGGGAGCTGGCAAGGCCAGAACTCCCTTCCCCATCACCACCACCACCCTCTTTCGGCCAGCTCCGGACCATCGATATCGTGGAAGAGCTCAACGCCTTCCTTGTACCGGGACGGTACATCGTGGTCTCGGATGTGGGAGACTGTCTCTATGCCGGACTGGATTTAAAGACCGATCACTTTCTCGGTCCCGGCTACTACAACAGCATGGGCTTTGGGGTTCCGGCTGCGGTGGCGGCGCAACTGGCCGTGCCGGAGCGGAGAGTGATCGCCCTGGTGGGGGATGGAGGCTTCCAGATGACCGGTATGGAGATGGCCACCGCCCAAAAACTGGGTCTGAATCCGATCATCATTGTCTGGAACAACGCCCACTACGCTACCCTGCGGGCCATTGCCGGGAAAAAGCGCTATTTTCGTCTCTACCCCTGGGACTATGCCGCCATAGCCAGGACGCTGGGAGGGAAGGGGATGAGAGTAGAGAGCCGAGAGGAGTTCCGCAAGGCATTGCGAAGGGCGGAAAAGCAGAACGTGTGTACCTTGATTGAGGCGGTCATTGCCCCTGACGACATCTCTCCCACCTGGCAGCGCATTGCCCAGGAGATCAGTACCCACATGCGGGAAACGGGTCCAGGAAGATAAATTTAACCTGGTAGGGACTGACGTATGAACGCTTCGATTGCTTCTCGACTTCCACTCCCTGAATAATCAGGTAACGAAGAGCAAAGCTATTGGGACTGTCTGACAGGAATACCTCTTTATCCAGCGATACCAGTCGAGCAATTTCCTGTTTAGTCGCCTCGAGGTCAGCGATATCTTTGGCGATGCGGTTACGATCGAACACCAGCAACCCCCAGAAAAAGATTACGAAAATGAGCATACTCTCTGTATTGCCGACTGACCTTGTCAATAAGGTTGGTCCGGAGCGACTCATTACAGGAAAAGAGGAGTTTTCCCTCGCGAAATATCTCATAGAGAAAGGGAACAGGAGCGTGATTGATCACCCTGACGTCCACCTCCAGGCCAGTGAGTTGCTTGAGACGATAGCTCAGTCTTGCCTCATAGTGGAAATCCTTTTCTCCCGAGGTGTACAATGCCACATCGACATCCCGAAACGGCTCTCCACGAGCAAAGGATCCATAGAGGTAAGCAAAGACAATGTCATTACAGGACTCGAGAACCTCCTTGAAACGTTGCCGGATCTGGTCTCGTACCGTCTGGGGGAGAGAAGATAGCGGTAAGAGCCTCTTTTCCGGGAAGTTGCTCATAACCACTCCCATGAGTTGAACATAGGAAAGAGAAAATCACCAGCACATGACCAATATATCACACGCGGTCGGGGAAGACAAGAAGATGTAGCCTATTTCCAGCAGGGGAGGAAAATCGTACTCAAGGATCTTTCCCAGGATGTCGATACAATGGATAAGCCTGAAAACTTTCTTCCACCGAATTCTCTTAAGGACAGGTACATGGAGAAACACCATCGTATTCTGATCGTGGAGGATGAAGAGCCGAATCGATTGTTGTTAGGCAAGATGGTAGCTTCCTTCGGGTACGAGCCCGAGCTGGCGCAAGACGGGATCGAAGCCCTGGCCAAGCTCTCCCTCGATATCGATCTGGTCCTTCTGGACATCATGATGCCCGGCATGGATGGGTTCGAAGTGGTCCGCCGGATTCGCCAGAATGGTGAATCGAGCGATGTGCCGATCATCATGGTGACGGCACTGGCAGACAGGGAAAACCGCCTGCGGGCGGTGGAGGCCGGAGCCAATGACTTCATCAGCAAACCGATTGACCTGACCGAACTGCGGGTGCGCATCGCTTCCCTGTTGAAGATGAAGGCGGCACAGGATGCCCTCAAGCAGTACCAGGCTACCCTGGAGGAGGCGGTACAGAAGCGTACCGCTGCCTTGCGCCAGGCCCTGGAGAAGATGGCTGATGCCCAGCGCCAGGCCTATGCTGCCCACCTGGATACGATTCACCGGCTGGCCCTGGCTGCCGAGTACAAAGACGAGGATACGGCTGCCCATATCCACCGCATGAGTCACTATTCTGCTCTCCTGGCCCAGGCCTTGCACCTCCCTCCTGGTGAGGTGGAGATCATCCGGCATGCCAGCACCATGCACGATGTGGGCAAGATCGGTATCCCTGATGCCATCCTGCTCAAGCCGGGGAAACTGACCCCTGAAGAGTGGGAGATCATGAAGCAGCATACCGTGATCGGTGCCCGTATTCTTGGGGGGTCCTCTTCTGCACTCTTGCAGGCCGGAGAGATCATCGCCCTTTCCCATCATGAGAAGTGGGACGGGAGTGGCTATCCGCAGGGATTGGCCGGCGAGGAGATCCCGCTCTATGGACGGATCTGTGCCGTGGCCGATGTCTTCGACGCCCTGACCAGTAACCGTCCTTACAAGAAGGCTCTCTCCAACGAGCAGGCCTATGAGATTCTCCGCCAGGGACGTGGCACTCACTTCGATCCGCAGATCCTCGACCTCTTCTTTGAGCACCTGGTCGAGATCGAGGAGATCCAGCAGCAGTACCAGGCAGGGACAGGGCATGACCGGCAAGAGGTCTACCCGATGAGCCTTTTACGAGTGTGACCGCTGCAAGACCTGATGCACTACCCGGGCTGGCTGGTTCAACAACAGCGATTGCTGGATAGGCTTATTCTCCTGGTCCCTGGGTCCTTATCTTCCTGCGCCATCTTCAGGCAATCCCCTGGAACTGCTCGTCGCAGATTTCGATGAGCCTGTCCAGGTCTCGTCGGCCTTGATTCCCCTGATACTGATGGAAGAGCCGGTGCACCCATCGGATATCTCTCCGTTGTTTTTTCCCCGGAGATCACCTATACTTTTCCCAAAGGTGTTGGATAATCTCATGTTAGCCAACTCATTGCTCTTTGGCTTTGTTAGGGAGACAATACAGACGGAGCTCAAACTCTGTCCAGTTGGAGTTTCTTGTGGACATTCAAGATATTATTGACGCCATCCGTCAAAATCGCATTCGTATCACTGACCATGCTGACGAAGAAGCAAGAGCAGATAGATTGTCCTTTGATGAGATATTCTTCAGCGTCTTACAAGGTGAAATCATTGAAGACTATCCCACCGATAAGCCCTATCCGAGTTGCTTGATCTATGGGAACAATTTTACAGGAGAGCCGGTTCACAGCGTATGGGCATATAATGCAGCAACACAATGGGCTGTGTTGATCACGGTGTATCGCCCTGATCCTGATCGGTGGATCCATTGGCGTATCAGGAGGAAGAAATGAGAGCTTTTGACCAATGTCCCGTGTGTGGTGGCGAGCTGGTTGAAAAGGAAGTGGAAAAGTTGTTAAAAGGTGGGGTACATACGGCTGTGCTAAAGGTTCGGGCGGATGTGTGCCTGAAATGTGGCGAGCGATTGTATGCAATGGAAACGGTAAAGCGGTTTGAGCAAATTCGGCGGAAATTAGAGAAGCAAGAAGTAGCCGAGTTTCAGCCAATTGGACAAACGTTTCGGGTTGGGGAGATTTGACTGTTGAGCCTCACGTTAGGCGGCTTTTGGGGAGAGCGAAGATGAAACGGGACAGACGTTCCTGGTAGCCACAAACCTGGAGCAAATTCACCGTCGCTGCTGCAAGACCTGATGCACTGCCCGGGCCACCTGTTCCATGGAGAGCGGTTTAGGGAGCCAGCCCACCACCCCTTCGGTCTGTAACGCCTGACGCTCTTCTCCCAGCGGATATCCGGACATCACCAGGATGGGTAGGGTCGGGTCCTGCCGATGCACAATCTGACACAACGCCGTTCCTCCCCGACCCGGCATCACCAGATCGGTCAGGACCAGCCGGATCTCCTCCCGGTGCTGGGCCAGGACCTGCAGCGCCTCCTCACCGTTACGCGCCGTCACCACCCGGTAGCCGAGATGGGTCAACATGGTCTCGGTTACCCGCAGCACCATGTCATCATCCTCTACCACCAGCACCATTTCCCCCTGGCCCTGGGGCAATGCCTCAGGGGTTGCTTCCCGGGGAGCGGTCTCCTGTACCAGCTCTAAAGCAGGGAAATAGAGGGTAAAGGTGGTCCCCTCTCCCAGCCGGCTGCTCACATCGATCCAGCCCTGGTGCTGCTTCACCAGGCCGTATACCTGGGCCAATCCCAATCCGGTCCCCTGCCCGGGAGCTTTGGTGGTGAAGAAAGGTTCAAACACGTGAGGGAGCACCTCGGCCGGGATACCGACTCCCGTATCTGTCACCGTCACCACCACCCATTCTCCGGCCGGCATCTGGGGGAAGGGGAAGGGATCACCCTCCTGAAGGCACAGCCGGGAGAGATGGATGCGGAGTTCCCCCCCTTCAGGCATGGCATCACGGGCATTGACCGCCAGGTTGGTCAAGATCTGCTGCAGTTGGGTAGGATCTGCCTCGATGAGGTACTCACCCGGGGTCCAGGAAAAGGAGAGATGGATCGTCTCCGGCAGGGTGCGCTGCAAGAGCTTCACCTGCTCTTTCAAGAAGGGGAGGAGATCGAGGGGCCGGCGTTCGGCAATGGAACGCCGGCTGAAATCGAGGATCTGGCGGACCAGATGGCTGGCCCGTTTTCCCTGCTGGGCGATCAGGGAGAGCTTGCTTCGTGCTGCCGGTGATACGGTAGGATCCTGCAGCAACAGATCGCTAAACCCGATGATCACGTTGAGGATGTTGTTGAAGTCATGCGCAATCCCGGCCGCCAACTGTCCCACCGTGGCCAGCCGTTCCTGCTGCCGGATGCGTTCCTGCCGGACCCGCTCCTGCGTTACATCCTGGAGCAAGAGGACCCAGCCTCCCCGTTCTGGGCCGGTCTCGATAGGCTGGGACATGACCTCAAAGATGCGGGTAGGAGAGGTAACCCTTACCTCGTGGTATCTCTGGTCCGGGGGTGGTGGGATCAGAAGCTCTTCCAGGGACCGATCCCCCAGCCGGGTGAGTCTCCCTTCATCGTCCCCTGCTCCCAACACCTCCAGGTAGGCCTGGGCACGGGGGTTGGTCAGGAGGAGGCGATGGTCGGCATCCAGGACGCACACCCCTTCGGGGAGGTGGTACAGCACCGTCTCCAGGCGGGTGGAAAGGGCCTGTAGTTCCGTTTCGTACCGCCAGGCCTCGACAGCCGAAGC
>RFHZ01000249.1 GCA_003696125.1 Nitrospinota bacterium | reverse complement strand
GGCAATTCAGGGAGGGTCACCTGCTGGATGGGGGATCGCCGGGTGAGAGCACCGATCTGGGGAGAGCTGGCCGAGGCGACCATCACCCTGTCCGCACCGATAAAGGCACGGGCCACCTGCTCTGCCGGGGTGGTATACCGGGTGGCAAGCAGGGAAGAGGGACTGATCTTCTGACTCCACCACCAGACGATCCCTCTACGCACTCCCTGATCAAGCGCTGCTGCCAGTCCGGTATAGGTATCGTCCTGCTCGGTGAAGAGGCTGGGTCCTCTCCTGAGGTAACGCTCCATCTCCCACTGGTCGAGGTTGGCGATGCGAACGGTAAACGCGGATGCGGGAAGGGTGGCAAACAGCATGCCGACCAGTATCCCGCTCATAAGCAAGGTGAAGAAACGCTGCTTCATGGAAAAGCCTCCTTTCTGAGCTGAAGCAAAATCTCTCTCGCGGAGAGAGGTGTCTTCTGGCAAGGAAGCAGGAACCGCTACGGGATCACCTGCGATCCCCTGGCCTGCTCCTTGCCCCCCTTACAGAGGCAAGAAGGATGCCAGAGACGGTAGCCGGGGAGGAAAAATCTCCCAACCCCTTTCCTGAGCGGGAAAAGCGTGTTTTCCCTTCTGCAAGAACCGGCTGACCCCAGGGGCGCTGTTGGAGAATTTCTGGCTCTGCTTATTAGAGGAAGGATTGCGGCAAAAGGTTACAGATGGTAAGATACGAAGAGAAGAATACCCGGCATGCCCTGTCTGGAATTTTATAACAGTTAGATTTTTGGCATCAGGAAAGGGATGGGGAAGAGGGATGTCTGCCTATTACCTGCTGGTCGGCATCATCGTGGTGGTGGTCCTCTTCGGGTTGAAGAGGGAGGAGTGGAAGCGACGCAACCTGGAAGACCTCTGGCCTGATCGACCGGTTTACCGTCCTGCGTACCGCTCGATACAGACCAGAGCCTGGATGGAGAAGATCTGGATCGCCGTCAAGATCGGGGCCTTCCTCTTCCTCCTCCACATCTTCCTCCAGATGTGTAGCGGACGCGGCTTTTAGAAACCGCGTGCCTTATCCACCACGTTTTGCAGCGGCTTGCCGGCCAGAAACGCCTCCAGGTTCTGGCAGAAGAAGCGCACCGTCTCGTCGTGGAGACGGGGAGACTCGCCGGCCATGTGTGGGGTCACGATGACATTGGCCATGTTCCAGAGGGGACTGGTGGGAGGGAGCGGTTCTTCGACAAAGACATCGAGACAGGCGCCGGCGATCTGGTCCCGCTGCAGCGCATTGATCAGAGCCGCTTCATCCACCACCCCTCCCCGCGAGATGTTGACGAAATAGGCGGTCGAGGGCATGGCGGCAAACTCCTTCGCTCCCATCATCCCCCGGGTCTGCGGCGTATAGGGGATGCAGCTCACCACCACATCCGACTGCGCCAGCATGTCGAGCAGGCGCTCAGGGGGCCAGAGGGCGGTGAGATAGGGGGGGACCTCCTTGGGGACCAGATCCACGGCCAGCACGGACATGCCAAAGCCTACCGCCCGTTTGGCCACCTCCTGCCCGATGCCGCCAAAACCTAAGATCCCCATCCGCTTCTCGTACAGGTCAAAGACCTCCAGGTCGAAACGGGTCAGCCACCGCTTCTCTCTCTGCGCCTCAAGACATTTGGTAATCTCGCGGGTCAGGGCCAGCAGCATGGCAAAGACATGCTCGGCGATCTGAATCCCGAAGAGACCACGGGCATTGGTCAGGATGATCTCGCTCTCCACCACTTCCGGGAAGAGGACCTTCTCCACCCCGGCGCTGGTGGTCTGGATCCAGCGGAGACGGGGAGCGGCCTGTACCACCCGCTGTGACGGGTTCCCGAAGATCACCTCCACCTCGCCGGCATGGAGGAGTGCTTCTTCTTCCGAACGGGCTGTCACCACCTCCACCTCTGGGGAGACCGCTTTGATCCACTCCAGGTGATGGGCTTTGGCCTTGCGATGCGGTGGAACCATGACCAGCAGCTTCATAAAACCTCCTTCCGTTAGAGGGAACGATCCAGGATCTCGCGCACCTTGTGGAGAAAGGCTGGCGAACTGAACGGTTTATACAGCAAATCAGTTCCCGCGTCCAGCACAAAATGTTGCTGCAGCGCCTCCCCGGTATACCCGCTGACAAAGAGGAACCTGATCTGGTGGTTCTGGCGGCGTATCTGCTCGTACAGCTCCTGCCCGCTCATGCGGGGCATCACCACGTCAGAGATGATGAGGGCAATGGTGGAGGCGTTCTGCCTGAACTGCGCCCACCCCTCCTCCCCATTCCCGGCGACCAGTACCGTGTACCCATACGCCTCCAGCATCATCTGCATCAGGAGACGCAACTGGGGATCGTCCTCCACCACCAGGATCGTTTCGCTCCCCCCCTGCACCTGCGGGACAGCCTGCGTCTCGGTGGTGACCGCTTTTCGCTCCACCGCCGGCAGGTATACCTTGAAGGTGGTCCCGTACCCGACTTCGCTATAGACGGTAATGAAGCCGCGATGCTGGGTCACGATCCCGTGGACCATGGCCAGTCCCAGGCCGGTCCCTCTCTCCGGTCCCTTGGTGCTGAAGAAGGGTTCGAAGATCCGTTCCTGCACCTCTCTTTCCATGCCGATCCCGGTGTCGGTGACCATCAGCAGCACATAGGGCCCCGGTTGTGCCTGGGGATGGTAACGGCAGTAGTCCTCGTCCAGGAAGACGTTCTGGGTTTCGATGAAGAGGGTACCTCCCTGGGGCATGGCGTCACGGGCATTGAGGCAGAGGTTCATCAGCACCTGCTCCATCTGCCCGACATCTGCCGAAACGGTCTTGAGTGCCGGATCCGGGACAAAGCGGATTTCGACATGCTCCCCTAAGGTCTTACCGATCAGCTTGAGCAGGTCGGCAATGACCGTATTGAGATCGATGTCCCGCGCTTCCAGGGGCTGTCGGCGGGAAAAGGTGAGCAACTGCCGGGTGATCCGGGTACCCCGTTCCACAAAGTGCCGAATCTGCTGTAAGGAGCTGTACAGGGG
>RFHZ01000248.1 GCA_003696125.1 Nitrospinota bacterium | reverse complement strand
TGTCCCAGGCTTTGCGGAAGCTGACCGGCGTGATCAGCAAGTCCAGGACGAGTGTCATTTTTTTGAACCAGATTCGCCAGAAAATTGGCACGTTCTTTGGGAATCCGGAGACCACCACCGGAGGCAATGCCTTGAAGTTTTACGCCTCGGTGCGACTCGATATCCGCCGCATCGGCCAGATCAAGGAAGGGGATACGGTGGTGGGAAACCGCACCCGGGTGCGTGTGGTCAAGAACAAGGTCGCCCCTCCTTTTCGTGAGGCGGAATTCGATATCATCTATGGGGAGGGGATTTCGCGGGAAGGAGACCTCCTGGACCTGGCCGTCAATCTCGGCCTGATCAAGAAGAGTGGCTCCTGGTATTCCTACGGTGAGGAGCGGATCGGCCAGGGACGGGAAAACGCCAGGCAGTTCCTCAAGGAGAATCCCTCGCTCACGGCCCAGCTCACCAACCAGGTCCGCCAGGAGCTCGGCCTCCGTCCCCTGCCCTCAGCGCCTCCCGGTGAAGGCAGGCCGGACGATGAGGACATGATCGAAGAGGAAGAGGCGGATTTTCGCCTGGAAGGGTAGCCATATCCTGCAGTGACAATTTTTGTCAGAGGGGTGACATTTCGCTTTTGAGGATTACAACCGGTTGAGAAGAGAGTCTTTTCTGGAGGGAAGAGATGCTCTTTTCCCGGGGTGAAGTGACAAAAATTGTCATCCCTCTCTGAAATACCCTCCCTCCTTTCTCCCCCTCAAGGTGCTTTTTCCCCCTTACTTTAGATTTTTCCCTCCTCTCTTCCCCCTCTGGTACGATGTTTGCTCTCCGAACAGGACAGACGGCCCCCAGGGTCGAGAAAACGGAGAAAGGGGGTGGTAGCCCTTCCCCGGTGAGAGGGTATCGCTGGACCGTAAAGCGCGAGAATTCGCTCAACTCCCCTCTCAGATACCAGGATGAAATGTGCGGTGTGCCTAAAGAAAGGAGGTCAAAGAGGTATGTTTGTCAAGATGCACGAGGCCATGCATGATGAACGTGGTTTTACCCTGATCGAATTGATGATCGTGGTGGCGATCATCGGGATTCTGGCGGCCATTGCCGTGCCCAACTTCATCGCTTACCGTAACCGCTCCAAGGTGGCCAGTGTGGTGAGCACCACCTCGTCGATCCGGGCGGCCCTGGCCGCGTACGCGGCAGATGATGACAACCAGTACTATCCTGACAGCATCAGCGGTTACAGCGGATTGAAGGACCTGGTAAACAGCTATGGTGGGAACCTGCCCGACACCTCCACCGCTGCCGGCTTCAATTTCAGCAGCTATAATGCAACGAACAACGACACCACCAGCACCTACTCGCTGGTGCTGACGGTCAACGGTGTCCCCAACGATCTGGAAGGGAAGAAATTGACGGTGACCCCTTCTGGGGTGACCAAGGAAACCCAGTAAGCGTCTCTTATAGGACCGGGCCGGTTTGCCCGGTCCTTCTCCTTTTTTTTGTCTCTCATCTAAACGGGGAGGGAGATGCAATTAGAAGCTAGAGGCGAAAGGCGAGCGCATCTATGGGCAGGTGTCCTCCTGGTTTTTCTCTCCCTGGGAATCTTCATCTCTACCCTCTCCGCCCCCTTTCTCTGGGACGACAGGTACCTGATCCTGACCAATACCCGCATCAAGGACTGGTCCCATCTCTCCCAGGTGATGCGGGAAGATTTCTGGGTGGTTTCAGAGGAGCAGAGCGGGTACTACCGTCCCCTCATCACCCTCTCCTACATGCTGAACTATGCCCTGTCCGAGATGGACCCGTACGGCTATCATGTCACCAATCTCTATTTCCACATCGCCAACGTCCTCCTGGTCTACTGGCTTACCTGGCTGCTCTGGCGGCGTAAGCCCCTTGCCCTCATCGCCGGTCTCCTCTTTGCCACCCACCCCATGCATACGGAATCGGTGACCTGGATCGCCGGTCGCACCGATGTCATCGCTTCCTTCTTCTTCCTCCTCGCTTTTATCCTTTATCTCAAGACCCGCACATCCTGGAAGCTGTACCGGTACGTCCTGGCGTTGCTCTGCTACTTCCTGGCCCTTTTATCGAAAGAGGTGGCCCTGGTCTTCCCCCTCCTCCTCTTCCTCTACGACTACATCTTTGTCCCGGCCACTCCGGCTCGACGCCGGCTGATATATTTCCTCCGCTACCACTTTCCCTTCTGGTTCCTCAGCCTGCTCTACTTCGGAGTGAAAGTGCTGGTCACCGGTACCCTCTTTACCCATTTGCTCTCCTATGCCCCTGGCCGACTCCTGACCCTGGTCAACGCCTTGAAGCTCCTGTTCCATTACCTGCTCCTCCTCCTCTTCCCCCTCTCCTTCAATGCGGAACGTGATCTCCCGGTCATCAAGACCCTCTTCTCTGGAGAGACCTTTTTCTATGCGGCTTTCGGCCTGGCCTTTTGGGGGAGCATATGGATGCTCAGGAAGAGGAAGTCGTTGCTCGCCTTTAGCCTGGCCTGGATCGTGGTCACCCTCCTGCCTGTCCTCAACCTGATCCCGATAGGCGACTACATGGCCGAGCGGTTCCTCTACCTCCCCTCGGTCGGTTTTGCCTGGGCAGGGGGGTACGGCCTGGCGCAATGGTATACCTGGAAGAGGAGAGGTGCTCTCTCCTGGCTCGCTGCCGGCATGGCCCTCCTGGTGCTGGTCTTCTATTCGACGCAGACGATCAGGCGTAACGCCGACTGGCGAGACCCGATAGCTTTCTGGACCAAGACGGTGCAGAGTGCTCCGCAGAGTGCCCGGGCTGCTCTCCTGCTCAGCATGGCCTACTATGAGCAGGGGTACTACACGGAAGCGATCCCCTGGTACAAAAGGGCGGTGGAGCTTGATCCGACCATTCAAGAAGAGGCACCCATCCTCGGGGCGCTCTACTACCGGGTAGGGAAGCTGGATGAGGCCATTCAGGCCTACCAGGCTGCCCTCGAGTTTGCCCCCCGTAGTGCCAAGATCTATATGATGCTCGGTTTTATCCATCGCGAGAAACAGGAGTACCCGGAAGCGGTGGCGAGTTTTCAAAAGGCCATAGCCCTCTCCTCTCCGGCGACTCGTCCCTATTACTATCTCCTGCTGGGCATCACCTACCAGGATCAGGGGAGGGTGGATGAGGCACTTGCCGCCTTCCAGCAGGCACAGTCCCTCGCCCCTCAGCTCTCAGAAGTCTATCCCCTCCTCTGGAAGGCTTACCAGGACAAGGGGATGGCAGAACAGCTCGGCCGGGAGAGCCAGCAGGCGGTGCGGGAAGGACGGGCCAGGGATCTGGCCACCTACTATTATGCCGGGATCACCTACGAAGAGAAGGAGGAGTGGTCCCAGGCGCTCGCCGTTTACCAGGCCGCTCTGTCCCAGGCTCCTCATTCTCCCCTCCTCTACAACAAGATCGGTCTCATGTACGACCGGCTGGGAGATCTGGATGCGGCCGAAACGGCCTATAAAACGGCTCTGAAATACAACTTCTACTTTGCCTCTGCCCACTACAACCTGGGAACGGTTTACATGCGGAAAGGACTATTGGAGCAGGCGGTTATCGCCTACGAGCGGGCGATACAGTTCGATCCGCACCACAAGAAGGCACGACACAACCTGGCCGTGGTCTCTTACGAGCTGGGAACGGTATATACGCAGAGAAAACAGACTGCAGAAGCGATACGGGCTTACCGGCGCTTCCTGCGTTACTGGCAGGGGGATAAGAAGTATACGACTCTTGTACAGGCACGTCTCAAAGAGCTGCAGCCATGAAAGGCATTCTGAACATCCAGGGAAGGAGGAAGAAGCTCTGCAATCGCCAGGCCTGCGTGAAGGGTGCGGTGGTGCTCTGCCTGCTCGCCTTTTTCCTGCAGGCAGCTCTCAGCATGCGCCAGAAATCGGTCACCTTTGATGAGACCTATCACCTGATCTCCGGTTACACCTATCTCCAGACCGGGGATTTTCGCCTGGGGATCGATCATCCTCCCCTGTTACGCATCCTCGCCGCCCTCCCCCTCCTCTGGCTCAACC
>RFHZ01000247.1 GCA_003696125.1 Nitrospinota bacterium | reverse complement strand
CGTTGTCCACACGGTGGCAGCATTTTATGCTCACTCTCCCCCTCCCTAGATGTGCCTGCCATCTCTCCACCCTGTTGACTCAAGGCGGCAAGGGGTATTACCGATAGGAAGAGAGAGAAGCGGATTGCGCTGAACAGGGCTTTCGCCAAAAAGTGAGTCTTGAGAAAACTAACGAGTACGCTGGCAAGAAAGGAGAAGAGTATTTATGGATTTGATTCCCCCTCATGGAGGGCGTTTGAAGGAGCTGATCGTCGATGCGGAACGAGCCAAGGAGTTGAAGGCCGAGTCGGTCTACCTCCCCTCCTGGGATCTGACCCCTCGTCAGGTCTGGGACATCGAGTTGCTCCTCAACGGAGCCTTCTCTCCCCTAGAGGGTTTCATGGGCAAGGCCGACTACGAATCGGTATGCCGGGAGATGCATCTCACCGATGGTACCCTCTGGCCCATCCCCATTACCCTCGATGTCCCTGAATCCTTTGCCGATTCGCTGTCTGAAGGACAACGCGTGGCCTTGCGTCATCCGGAAGGGATGGTGCTGGCTATTTTAACCGTGACCGACATCTGGCGACCTGACCTCACCGCCGAAGCGCAACAGGTTTTTGGTACCACCGATGACACCCATCCTGGGGTCTTTTACCTCTTTCACCAATCCCATCCGGTCTACGTGGGGGGAGTGCTGGAAGGGTTAGAACACGTACCACACCACACCTTCAAGCATCTCCGCTACACCCCTGCCGAATTGCGGCATCAATTTCGGAAGCTCGGCTGGAAGCGGATCGTGGCCTTTCAAACCCGCAACCCGATGCATCGGGCCCATGTGGAGCTGACCAAGCGTGCCGCTGCTCAGGTCAAAGCCAATCTCTTGATCCAGCCTGTTGTGGGACGAACCAGTCCAGGAGACATCGATTACTTTGCCCGGGTGCGCTGCTACCAGGCCATCCTCAAGCACTATCCCAAGCAGACCACGATGTTGAGTCTCCTTCCCCTGGCCATGCGCATGGCCGGTCCACGGGAAGCGGTGTGGCATGCCATAATCCGGAAGAACTACGGCTGCAGCCACTTTATTGTCGGCCGCGATCACGCCGGTCCGGGAAAGGACAAACAGGGGAAACCCTTCTATGACCCGTATGCGGCGCAGGAACTGGTCCAGAAGTACGAGGCAGAGCTGGGTATCCAGATGGTTCCCTTCCAGGAGATGGTCTATGTCGAGGAGCTCGCCCAGTACTTACCCCGTCCAGAGGTTCCTGCAGGGAGCAAAGTGCTGACCCTTTCTGGTACCGAACTGCGGCGCCGCTTACGAGAAGGGCTGGACATCCCGGAGTGGTTCTCCTACCCTGAAGTCATTACCGAGCTGCGGCGCTCCTATCCT
>RFHZ01000246.1 GCA_003696125.1 Nitrospinota bacterium | reverse complement strand
TTAATGGCTCCAATGGCCCGATAAACCTCCTGGAGTTGATGATCAGCGGCGTCCAGAGCCGCCTGTACCGTCGCCTTCTCCTGGGCCAGTTTCTCCAGCTCCTCCTCTAAGGCCTGCAGTCGAAGCTGATGCTGATGAATCTTGCTCTCCAATTCCTCGCGGAGCTTTTCCTGCCGGATCCGCTCCCCGGTGATATGGGCAAGGAACTGCTCTTCCCCTCCCAGCTTCCCCTTTAACTCCTCGACCAGGCGCAGCGCCTCCATCCGCTCCGCTTCCTCACGCGACTCCATCTCCTCGCGTTGGCGTTGAAGCTGCTCGGTCAACTCATAGATCGTCTTCCGGATCGTCACCAGCTCGCCTTCCTGGCGGTCCCGTTCTCTCCGCACCCGCTCTTTCTCGCGGGCCAGGTAAGCGGTCTGCCGGCGATACTGGGCGATCCGCCTGGCCAGCACCATGGCCTGCAGACGCTCCTTCTCCCTTTTCATATGCTGATAGCGAAGCGCTATCTCCCTTTCCTGGCCTAGCTTCTCCTTCTGTACCCCGATCTCCTGGAGGAGAAGCTCGGATTGTTCCATATACCTTGCCGCCGTTTCCAGCTCCTCCCGTGCCTGGGCGATCCGCTGATCAAACTCCCGCACCCCGGCCAGATCGTCGAGAATCTTTCGCCGTTCTCCGGCACTCATGGTGGTCACCCGGGTCACATCCCCCTGCATGACGATGTTATGGCCTTCTGTGCTGATGTTGAAGCGGGAGAGGCAGTCATGAATATCGCCAAGCGTCACCGTCTGGTGGTTGAGCGAGTAGACGCTGTAGTAGCCGGTGCGACTGCTCCGGATCTGGCGAGAGATCTCCAGAATCTCTTCGGCAGGCTCTCCTTCTCCCCTCTTTGCCTCTGGATCGGTGATGGCAAAACGGATGGTTACCTGCGCCTCCTGCCGCTCACTCCCATGATGGATGAGATCAGGAAGCCTCTCCGCCCGCAGGGTCTTGGAGGAGGAAAGCCCCAGGGCAAAGAGGATGCTATCCAGGATATTGCTCTTTCCCGAACCGTTGGGCCCGGAAATGGTGGTGAAACCAGGGAGAAAGGGGATGGTTGTCCGCTTCCCAAAGGACTTGAAGTTATCGATGACGAGCTCTTTTATGCGGATCTGCTTCATCTCTGCTCGCTTGCCCCACTCTCCAGCCCTGTTCGGAGAGCACAAAAACAATTCGCGACCCTTCCTGTTTGCATACAGTATAGAGGGAAAAAATATTTTGTCAAGGAGAAATTCAGAAAAATTTGGAAGTTACCATGCAAAACTTCAAGGACGGTTTCAAGAGAAAGGGGAAGGATTGGCAACAGGCCTGAGTTTTCTATTGACTTCCTGGGTGCCTTGGCTAAAATAAGGGCAGATAGGAGGCGCAAGGCTGGTGTCCTCTCCCTGCTGCTGGCTGTCACCCTCGGTGCGGGGGAGAGGGAGTCCTGGATTTCGCTGACGCAGAGGCCATCATGACCATCAACTTCCCGCTTCTCTCGTCGAGTTATAGTGCCAAGATCGCCAGGCAGAGCAAAACCAACTTCTACTATTCTTTCTTCTTCCTTCCCGCCCTGAAACGCAGAGCAATGTTCTCGATCTACGCCTTTTGCCGCCTTATCGATGATATCGTTGACGAGGAAGGGGTGCGAGCGGAGAAGGCGGCCCGCCTGCGGGCCTGGCGGGAAGAGATCCGGAACTGCTATGCTGGCAAACCCTCCCATCCTGTCACCATCGAGATTGCCCAGATCCTTCCCCGTTTCCCCATTCCCCAGCACTATTTTGAAGAACTCATCCGCGGAGTGGAAATGGACCTGGAGAAGACCCGTTATGCCACCTTTGACGAACTGGTGCAGTACTGCTATCGGGTGGCCTCGGTCGTGGGACTGATGTGTATCGAAATCTTTGGTTATACGAACAAGCAGACGCAGGAATATGCGATAAACCTCGGCCTGGCTCTGCAATTGACCAACATCCTGCGGGATCTGAAGACCGATGCGCAGCGGGGGAGAATCTACCTGCCCCAGGTCGAGCTGATGCACTTCGGCTATTCGGAGGGGGAGTTGCTCCAGAACGTCTATAACGAGGCCTTTATCCATCTCATGCGCTTCCAAACCCAGCGGGCAAAGGCTTACTTCCACAAGGCCCAGACCCTGCTTCCCCCTGAAGACCGTGCCGCCCTATGTCCGGCCGAGATCATGGGAAACATCTATGCCCGGCTTTTGCAGCACATCGAGGACAAGGGGTACCAGGTTTTTCAGGAACGGATTACCCTCCCCAACCGGACCAAGATCGGCATTGCTCTAAAGACCTGGCTTCAGCCCAGAATCAAGGCCCTGCGTCCTTTCTAACCCTCTCCTCCCCCGATGCCCCCCTGTCTCCGTCTCCTCCAGGGACTCTGATACCCGTTATCGCCACGTAGATGAGGATTTTCGTAAAGTTTTTTCCTGTTCTGCCGATAATAGGGTCGTCGGGGTTTTACACAAGAGGGCTGACGACAGGCAGCGACACGAACAGGAGAAGCATAGATGCATCCACAACCCTTTGTCTTTTGGAAAGCGGCATTTCTCGTGGAAGTAACCCCCTTCAAAGCCACCTCTTTGAGCCAGCTACTGACCGGAGTAACCCTGGCTCCTCCCACCTCCATCTTCTACCATCTGCACCAGCGTTTCTTCCGCAATCCCGACCAGCTTCCCGCGTATCCCAACGACTTTGCCGAGTGGGCGGATACGGTGCTGGGGGATGCGGTTGTTGCCGAACGACTGGCCAATCTGAACCTGTTCCGTAGCCTGGAGGTCGATCTGGCCACGATACGGCGAGAGATCAGTGTCATCCTGGCAGAGCATCTCCAGCAGTCTGAAGAGAGTCGCTCCGTATCGCCGGAGAGCGCCTTCATCTTCTGTGATCTCCGCCATATCCTCTTCCCCAGCGGTCAGCAAGCCCGGGTTCCTGCCGAGATGCTGGAGATCCTCCGCCATATCGACAGCGATGTCATCGGTTACCACCTCTTTGCTCCAGAGCTGGTACGCGAACCGGTGGTCAACGACTTTGCCACCTGGTTCAGGCAGTGGGGATACGAGTCTCTGGCCCAACAGCTTGATGCCTTCGATCCCTACCTCAACAGCCTGGAGGACAATCGAGCCTACCTCATTGAGCTCATCGAGACGGGTATACAGCAGGAGAACGTGGGAGGAAAAAATGATTGATGCCTATCGCGGTATTGCCCCAGATTCTGTCCTGAGCGAACTTTCCATTCTGGCCGAGGCCCTGCAGGGACGCACCTTACAGCACGTCAACTCTACCCGAACCGGCGGAGGGGTAGCCGAACTGCTCACCCGTCTGGTGCCTCTAACCACCTCTCTCGGTATCCCCACCACCTGGGATGTCATCATGGGGAGCCCCAGCTTTTTTGAAGTGACCAAAGCGATGCACAATGCCCTGCAGGGAGCCGATATCGAAATCCCCCATACCGATCGCCAGCTCTACCTCCGTACCCTCCAGGAAAATGCCGAACACCTCCATCTCGATGCCGATGTGGTGATTATTCACGATCCGCAACCCGCCTATCTCATCGATTACTGTCCTGTGGAGCGACAGCGCCTGGTATGGCGCTGTCACATCGATCTCTCCCGGCCGAACGAGCAGGTATGGCGGTTCCTCTGTCGGGCGGTCAGCAAATATGCGATGGCCGTGTTTCATGTCCCCCAGTTTGCCCAGCGCTTACCGATTCCGCAGATCATCATCCCCCCTTCGATCGATCCTCTCAGCGCCAAGAACCGCGAGCTCACGGAAGAAGAGATCACCGCGGTCACCGATCGCTTCGGTATCGACCGCCAGCGTCCTATCCTCGTCCAGGTCTCCCGTTTTGATCGCTTCAAGGATCCCCTGGGAGTCATCGCTGCCTATCGTATGGTGCGCCAGAACTTCGACTGCCAGTTGGTCCTGGCCGGTGGGGATGCGAGCGATGACCCGGAAGGGAAACAGGTCCTGGAAGAGGTACAGGAAGCGGCAGCCGGGGACCCGGATATCTTTGTCCTCTCCCTCCCCCCTGATAGTGATATCGAGATTAACGCCTTACAACGCGCCGCCACCGTTGTCCTGCAGAAATCGACACGCGAGGGGTTCGGTCTGACCGTCACCGAAGCGATGTGGAAGGGGAAACCGGTAATCGGTGGCGCGGTGGGCGGGATCCCTTCCCAGATCATCCACGGGGTTACCGGATTCCTGGTCCACTCCATCGAAGGAGCGGCCTTTCGTCTTCGCTATCTCCTCAGCCATCCCCGTCGCGCCCAGCGGATGGGGGAACAGGGACGCGAGTATGTCCGGCGCAATTTCCTCATCACCCGTCACCTGCGGGACTATCTCCTCCTGATGCTTACCATCCTGCACCACTGTCCGAAAGGCCCGATTCGGCTTTCCACCTCCTTTCCCGCATCGCAGAACACCGGGTCAGCCGACAGGACTTGTGATCTCACCTCGGGGTAGCAGCAGGATGAAGGGGCCGATCTACTTCTTCCGCAGACGACACTTCTTCGTGCACAAAGA
>RFHZ01000245.1 GCA_003696125.1 Nitrospinota bacterium | reverse complement strand
GTGTTACGTGCAGGGGGTACTGAGAGGGGAGGTGCTGACATGACACACATGATGCATATGATGCCGGGGATCCCGACCCACCTCTATTACGTGGCTGTGGTCACGGTGATGATCATCTCCTTTGCCCTCTTCGTCAAGTTTCCCGGCCGTTCCAAAGATCCCACCTCGTACCGCAAGCTCGATCTCCTACGATGGTCCTGGCTGGACCACCTGGTCAAATCCAGGATGGTGCAAACCGGCCTGCGTCTCTTTCTCGTTTTCCTCTTCCTCCTCATCATCCTGACCGGCCTGTTCGGTGTGCAGGACCCGGGAAGGAATCTCTCCACCATCCTTACCTGGACGATCTGGTGGATCCTGCTGGTCCTCTTCATCCTCTTTGCCGCCAAGCTGTGGTGTTATCTCTGTCCCTGGGACGCGATCGCCACCTGGATCGATAAGCTGCATCTCTGGAAGGTAAAACCGAGCGTATTTTCCCTGCAGATAAAATGGCCGCGCCAGCTACGCAACATCTACCTGGCCACCTTCCTCTTCCTGGTCCTGACCTGGCTGGAGCTGGGGTGGGGGGTGACCACCAAACCGGCCATCACCGCCTATCTGGCCCTTCTTATCCTCTTTTTAGCCATCTTCTCGGCTGTTGTGTTTGACCGGAAGTCCTTTTGCCGGTACGGCTGCCTCATCGGCAGGATCAGCGGGCTCTATGCCCTGATCTCTCCCCTGGAAGTTCGTGCCCGGGATACCGAGGTTTGTGCTCTTTGCAAGAGCAAAGATTGCTTCAAGGGGAATGCCCAGGGTTACGGCTGTCCCACCTACCAGTACCTGGGCAACATGGAAAAGAACACCTACTGCATCATGTGCATGGAATGCCTGCGCTCGTGTGCCAGGGAGAATACAACCATTAACCTGCGTCCCTTTGGTGTGGACCTCCTGAAGATCCACCAGGCACGGACCGATGAGGCGGCTCTGGTTCTGATCATGCTGGCCATGACCTCCTTTCACGGCCTGACCATGACCCCGCTCTGGTTCTCCCTGACCGATCGCCTGCAGCAGGGGCTTGGGGTCGGATACACCACGGCCTTTACCATCGGCATGGTGGCATCACTCCTGGCCGTAGGACTCTTCTACCTCCTGGTGATGGCCACCACCTGGATCATGCTCCATAAAGAGCTCCCCTGGCGGGAACTGGTCCTCAAGAACGCCTATGCCCTCCTCCCCATTGCCCTTTTTTACCACCTGGCCCATAACGTGATGCACTTTGCCATGGAGGGAGGGAAGATCATTCCTGCCCTTTCCGATCCCTTTGGCTGGGGATGGAATCTGTTCGGCACCGCCCAGTACCCGGTGGGACCCCTCTTCTCCATCCAGGCGGTCTGGTACCTGCAGGTCCTCTTCATCATCATCGGTCACGTGTGGTCGCTCTACATCGGCCACCGGGTGGCGCTGCATCTCTACGGCCATCACAAATCGCTCAAGGCCGAGTTCCCCATGGTGCTGGCCATGATCACCTACTCGGTACTCAGCCTGTACCTGGTGGCCCAACCGATGGAGATGCGCACCAGCATGTAGGAGGAGACGATGAAAGGCTGGCACAAGATAGCAATCCTCATCCTCTGGGCCGGGATGCCCCTATGGGTCTTTGCCCATACCGATCCCCCCTTGATGAAGCTGACCATGCAGCCGGGTATGCCCAGGGTCAAGGAAGAGGCCACGCTCCGCATCCACCTGCAGGGATCGAATGCCGGCATACCGGTTTTAGGAGCTAAGATCAAGATCGTGCTGAGCAATGACCAGGGAAAACAGCTCATCTATACGGCCAAGGCCACCGAGCAGGCCGGTGAATACCTGGGAACCATCTCCTTTCCCCAACCGGGCATGTGGAAGATGCGGGTAGAGGTCGAGCATCGGAACGAGCTGGATTTCCGGCAGTACATGGTCCATGTGATGGCTCCTACACCGGGGAAGACGCCGGCACCTGGTATGGGGACCATGCCGGCATCAGCCCGGGTCATGACCGATGAAACGATCCTGAAGATGGACAAAAATGCTGCCCACCAGCCCCTCCCCCCTCAGGTGGTCCTGGGGGGATATCTCCTCCTGATTCTTGCGCTCCTGGCCACGGTCCGGGTGATCAAGCAGCGGCAAAGACCTGCCTGACAGGGGACACCCATGCGCGTATTCTGGTCTGGACTCTGCCTCCTTGTGCTGGCCGCATGGCTCACCGGCTGCCCGGGTACCGGGTCGGAAGAGCAGAGCTTCACCATCAATATCCGTAACCGTGCCGTCCAGGGAGATATGGATGTGCTCCGGGTAAAGCAGGGGGACCGGGTCACCCTCTGGTGGATGACGGACGAGACGGTCACCATTCACCTGCACGGGTATGATATCGAGCAGGTGGTGAAACCGGGGGTATCCAGCGTATTTACCTTCCAGGCGTACGCAACCGGACGCTATCCGATCACCGCCCATGCCTTTGGAAACCTCCCGGCTGCCGGGGACCAGCAGGAGATCCCTCTCCTCTACCTGGAGGTCCTGCCTCGCTAGATGACCAGATCCGGGGTCCAGGCCGGGATCTTCCCATTGGTCAAAAATTCCTCTCTTGACTACTCGCTCCTTTACCGGTATATTTTTACATCCGATCGCCGCAGGCGATCACAAGGCGCTTGACGTGAAGATCACCGCAAGACCACGACCTGACCATGTGTACCTAGCCGGAGATGGCTTTGCTTCCCTCTCCAGGATAGGGAGAGGTCATGACGAGGGGAGGGGACACCGCCCTCTCTGCCGGAACATGGTCGAGGTTGAAGGATAGAGTATGCACAAAGGACTACTGGCGGGAGGGGTCCTCCTTTTGCTCCACCTCTTCCCCTGGGGAATGCTCCTCCCTCCTCCCCACACGCATTGCGTTGCCGAGCGAGGACTGCAGCCACAACCGCATCAGCATCGGGCCGTACTCCGCCCTGATGGATCGCTGGTCTGGTATAATATCTACGGCGATCATGCGCAACGCATCCTTTCCTCTCAAGCCGGTCAGGTGTTCCCATCCTATACGCTTTCCCCGTCTGGGACCGGGCACGGCATCGGAAAGACTGCGCCTGACTCTGATCTATGGATACTCCCGTCCCGGCCTTCTCCCTTCCTTCTGAGCAGTCAACGGATAACCGGTGGAGACACGACCTGCCGGGCCACCGGGTACCGCGTCGTCCTGGACCACCCTCCGCAGTTGTTCTTCCCTTTGTCTCCAGCCTAAGGTGTCCCCTTTCCCAGCGAGAGGAGTCCTGGCGGAGCGAACAGACTCCGTACCTCTGCGTATTACACTAAACGAGTCTATAGGGAGAAACCATCATGGTGCAGCCATGGCGTACAGTATCTCTCTTCACGATCATCGTCCTGAGCGGGTGGGTCTTCGGCCTGCTGGCGGCTCTTCCCTTGCCGGGACAGGCCGGTCAGCCACCAGAGGAGCCTTGGATCGTCTTAACCCACTATCTGCATGCCCTGTACACCCGGGACTCACACCGGGCTTATATGCTCATCTCCTCACAGGATAGACAGTGGAAGAGTCAGGAGGAGTATCTGAGAGAAAATCCCCCTTGGGAGGGACCTGCCCGCGAGCTGGCGCAAAAACTCGCTACCTTGATCACGTATCAGGAAAGGCATACCGAGATCCACGGCGATCGGGCCACGGTGACCCTCGCCTTCCGGATTCCCAATGCCAATGCGCCTGCCGTGCGACGACTGGTGCGTGATTTCGATGCTGAGCGGCTTGCCCGCTTGTCTCCGCCCGAACGGGAGGCGATAAAAACCCGACTGGATGCGCTGTACCGGGCAGAGCGTCTTCCGATGATCGCGGGGGAGGACACGTGGGAATTGGTGAAAGAGCCAGCAGGATGGCGGGTGTTTCTCAACTGGGCTGGTGCCATCCGGGTGCAATTTGTCGCTGCGGTCAAGGAGCATCTCCCCTGGCGGTTCTGGCCGGTGCAGAAAGAAGTCCTGGCCCTCCCTGGTGAAACGCTGCACGCCGTCTATCGGGTCAAAAACCTCTCTGACCATCCGGTAACGGCCAAAGCGATCCATCGCATTGCTCCCCAGGATCAGGCCCAGTATCTGGAGATCATCCAGTGCTTCTGCTTCCTGCAGACCACACTCGAACCGGGTGAGGAGAAAGAGCTGCCTTTGACCTTTCGCGTGCGATGGGATGCCCCTGAAACCGTCACCCATTTCACCATTCGTTACGCATTTTATCCGATCGAGGCCTTTCCCGGACCAGAACCTGACCGGGAAGCGCAGCAACTCGGCGCCCTGGAGTTCGGCTGGCTCGAGGTGCGGGTGCAGGATCATCGGGAGGCGATTACCGATTTTCGCCGACTCGTGCTCTCCATCTCGCAGATCAATATTCAGCGAGGGACGCGACCGAAGGCCGGTGCCTGGCTAGGATTGGCTCCCACCGTCCAGGACGTGGATCTCACCCGACTCGTCGATGGCCGGTACGCGGTCATCCTTCACCAACAGGTCCCGGTCGGTACCTATCGCTGGCTCAAGCTCCATCTCGAAAGCGTCCACGGGGTACTGAACAGTGGAAAACCGGTGCGCATCACCGTGCAAGATGCGCCGGTTGCCCGCACCTTCCAGATCACGCCAGGGGAGACCACGGTGCTGACCGTTGACTTCGTGCTCCTGGATGTGCGTGAACATGGAGGGCAATATCCTTATGCACTGCATATCCGCAACGTCTCGGTGCAACGCATAGAGACCACCGGATCATCGCCTCTCAGGGAGGAAGGACGTTAAATGATGTCAAAAGAAAACGTAGCGAGGCAACCTGTAACCGTGGGAGAGAAAAAATTGCTCCTGCAGAAACGCCGCCTGGGTGTGCTCCTCCTGGGAAGCCTTGTTCTCCTGGGGTCTGTACTGGGCCTCTGGCTCTGGAAACACCGGCCGTCTCGTGCGGCCCATACCTTCACCGGGACTCTCGTCACCCCTCCCCGTCCCATTCCCGATTTTGTGCTCATCGATCAGCAGGGACGGCCTTTCCCCTTTGGTGCCCGGCTCAATACCCTCAACCTCCTCTATTTCGGCTACACCTCCTGTCCAGATGTGTGTCCCATGACCCTGGCCGATATGGTGAAAGTCAAGCGGCTGCTGGGAGAGCAGGCAAGTGCCGTCACCTTCTTCATGATCACGGTCGATCCGGAGCGGGACACGCCCGAGGCGTTACAGCAACGTCTAGCCGCTTTTGATCCGGCGTTTATCGGCCTGACCGGGGATCGAGCGGTGTTGCAGCCGATCTGGAAAGCGTTTGGCGTCTATGCCCAACGCGAAAAAATCCAGGGGAGTGCCACCGGCTATCTGGTGGCGCACTCCTCCTTCCTGTACCTGGTCGACCGGCACCGACAGCTCCGTCTCCTCTTTGCCTTTGGCACCGCTCCCCAGGACATCGTCAACGATATTGCGTACATGCTCCATCAAGAGCAAAGGAGGTAAGCAATGGGCTTTCAACTTAGAAAGATCGGCTATTTCTTGACCATGAGTATTCTCCTCTGGACGATGACAGCGGCTGCAGCCGGGACATCGCCTCCAGTGCAGGTGCGTGATCCCTGGGTGCGTCCGGCCTCTCGTGCCATGAACACCGCCCTCTACCTGACCCTGCGCAATACCGGCGAGACGGCAGATGCCCTGGTGGGTGCCCGCAGTGCGGTGGCCAGGGCGGTAGAGCTACATGAGAGCCGCATGGAAGGGTATATCATGCGCATGCGGCCGGTCTCGCGCCTCCCTATTCCGGCCGGTGGGCAGGTCACGCTGAAACCGGGGGGATTCCATATCATGCTGATCGACCTGCAGCAGGACCTCCAGCCAGGGGATACGGTGACGGTAGAGCTCCGCTTTGAGAAAAGCGCTCCCCTCACGATCACCGTCCCGGTCCGCCAGCCCTAGGAGAAGCGATGGACACGTCACGGCTCTCTCGCCTGTGGGGCCTGGGGAGCGGGGGCCTCCTCCTGGTTGCCGTGCTTTGGGGAGTATGGACAGGCATACTCGATAAGCCCCGCCAGGTAGTGCTGACCATTCCTCCAGGCACGGCAGTCCGTCTGCAGGCCGGGCAGGTGGTCACCGCGATTCCCCAGACCATCCACCTGCGTGTGGATGATGTCGTTGTCCTGCAAAACCAGGATCAGGTCCCTCATCGGGTGGGAGGATTGTACGTGCGGCCAGGAGAGACCCTCTCCCAGCCCTTTCGGCGTGCCGGAACCTTCGAGTACATCTGTACCCTGCACCCGGAAAACCATACCATCTTTCAGGTCGCCCCTCGTCCCTCGCTCTTCACCCTGCTGGGAATCGAGGTTGGACTGGCCGGCGTGCTCCTTCAGCTCTCCGGCTTGTTGCTCGGTGGGTGGGCAACGCGGTGGGGAGGCGGGGCCTTGCTTGCTGGCACGGTTGGGATCCTCCTGGGAGTCGGGCTGGTACTCCAGGCGAGCGGCCTGATGAATCCGGGAGCAGAGGACTGGCAGAATCCTGTTCCCCCAGATGCCATCTCGTTACAGCAGGGACAGCGGTTGTACGCCCAATTCTGTGTGCCCTGCCACGGGGGGTCTGGCCGGGGGGATGGTCCCCTGGCCGCACACCTCTCTCCTCCACCGGCCGATCTGGTGGTCCATGTTCCTCAACATCCGGATCATATCCTGTTTCAGTTGATTCAGGAGGGAATCCCGGGAACACAGATGCCGGCGTTGAGAGAAAGACTCACGGCAGAGGAGATCTGGCATCTGGTCAACTATCTCCGCTCCCTCACCCACACTGCTGATAGCAAGCCTCTGTAACCCTGGATCTGCGTGACCGTGGGCAAGGAAAACCATCCTCTTCTGGAGAAAACCGGGATTGACAAACAGGAGAAAAAAGGGTAAACAACGGAAGGGGAGTAGGTATACCCCTTAGGAATCCATCTCCCATGAACCGATGAGTAGGAGAACGATGAGATGAAGTCCATAGTCATAGGTACACTCCTGGTAAGCCTCTTTATCCTCTTCACCCCGGTCAGGGCCGGACACGAGTTACCCATCTATCCTTCCTTTTACCCGCAGGAGATCCGTATCGTGACCGTTGATGCCCGAGAAGCAGCGGCACAACTCCCCAAAGCCGCTATCCATGCCTATATCGGCCCGGAACCGGCTTTTGACTCTTCGCCTCCGGACAACGTGCGCTTTGTAGAATCTCTGGGATCGTACCTCGTGCTCTCTCTGGCTCCGGATGCAGCAAAAGATCGTGACTCCCGTTGTACACTGGCCCGCACCCTGGCTTCCACGCTTGTCACGAAGGCTCTTCCCGGGTTCCGCTTCCACCCCTACCCGATCACCCCCTTTCATGAGGACTACCTCTACCACTTCGATCTGATCGAAGCGGCCAAGGCGGAATATCAGGCGCTTGCCGCCGACTCTATCGACCGTTCGCTCTCGGTGCATCCCCAAGGGAAACTGGCCACACGACTCGTGCAGGCAGTGGCCTGGCCGGTAGAGGAGAAAGGAAAAGTGGCTTTGGAGGAGGTGGATGTCAGGGCTCTCCTCACCACCCAGACCCTCAGCCTCAACGGGTGGATCAATCCTCCCTGGATCAAACAGGGCTGGTTTCACGCCTACCTGCTCCTGGCCGATGCCATAAGCGAACCGGCGAGAAGACGGGCGGTTGATGCCCTGTACCAGCGCCTGATCAGGGGACAGGCGGAAGGGAAAGAGGAACAGGTGAATATAGAGCGAAAACTGGTCTCACAGCTTGTGGAAGGATGCGAGCGGACCGTGGTCGGGTACACGGTACGACGCGAATACTACAATGCCGACTTTTCCGCTGGGGTGGAAAACATCGCCTTTGATTCCCACACCGGGTTGCATGCCCCGATCTTCCTGCGCACGGTAAAACTGAAAGATTTTCCCTGGAACGGCTGGCTGCGGCTCGGGGTCCCCACCCCTCCCTCGGCTGCCTGGAATCCTGTGGGTGGCTTTACCGATCCCACCGGCCGCCTGATCTGGTCTGCTCTGGGAGATGCCGCCCTCTTCCCTGCACCGTACAACGGGGGATGGCTCGTCAACAGGGTTGTCGATTATCTGTTCATTCATCGCTAGATTATAATACAGGCACAAAAGACCAGGCACAAAGG
>RFHZ01000244.1 GCA_003696125.1 Nitrospinota bacterium | reverse complement strand
ATCCAGCGGGAGGTGCGACCAAATCCTTTCCTGGAAGCACTGATAGCATTGCGGGAACGGTTGCTGGAACTGCGGGAAGGTCCTCCTCGCCTCTTCATGTCCATCTTTGTCAGCGAAGAATACGACGATAACGTCTTCTCCGAGGCCGAGAACAGAGATGACGACTTCCGGACCAGCATCGGGGTCGGCACGGTCTTTCGTTACCAGCGAGGACGAAGCTTTGTCTCCCTCTCCAACTCGCTCCGTGGGAATTTCAGTGCCCATTTCCCGGAACAGAACGATGTGGCCTTTGCCAACCTGGCTCTCAATACCGGGTACCAGAATCCCCGCTGGTCGGTGGCTCTAAACGAGAGCCTGGTACGGGACGACGAACCGGTGCAGGCCTCCCCTTCCGGGATCCGACGCGAACGCAACGTCTTCCTGCGGAACAGCATCAGTCCCCAGTTTCGTTTTGCTTTTACCCGCCGCACCTCGGCCAATTTTGCCTATACCCATACCCTGGTGCGAGACAGCGATAATAGCGATAGCCATACCTTTAGCACCGGTCTCCAGAGTCGATTCACACGACGCCTCAACGGAAGTCTCGGCTACTCCTTCAATACCGCCAGCGGCGAGGATGCAGCGGATAGCCGGGCACACAGGGCTTCAGGGGAACTCTCCTACATCATTGGAAGCCAGACCAGCGCCACCTTGCAGGCCTTTACTACCTTTACCGACCGCAGCAACGGTGGCGAAGACTCGCAGACTACCGGTATGAGTCTCGGGTTGCGACGCCAGCTCACCGAAGCACTGGGACTCTTCGTCTCGGTGGGACTGACCGCTTTCGATCCGGAAGGCGAAGGGATACGTCTCTTCCCCAACTGGCAGGTGAATCTGGACGGGACCCTCCCCCTGTTCCGGACCCGACGCACCACGCTTACCCTCTCCGGCTCGCAAAATGTGGCCGATACCAGAAGCGAGGTCGATAACATCGGGATCGTGTCCCGGCAAACGGTGAACCTGAGCCTGAACCACCTCTTCTCTCCCCGCTTCCGCACCTCCCTCTTCGTCACCTATAGCCGTACCGAAGACCTGGAGGATGTGGGGACAGCCGAGTCGGAACGGGGACGGATCGATAACTTCTGGACTGCCGGGGCAAACGCCTCGTACCTTATATCCGACATCTTCTCCTTCTCCCTGAGCTACCGGCACCAGCGACGCGATTCGAATGTGGAAGAGGACTCGGATAACAATCTGGTGACGGCGACCCTGTCAGCGGGTTTTTCGGTGTTCTGAGAGGGGAGGGTTTTACCGCCGAGCCCGCAGAGAGCGCCGAGATGAACGAGGTCAGAGGAGAGAATGATTGTACCGCCGAGCCCGCAGAGAGCGCCGAGATGAATGAAAAGGAGCAATTAGACCGTATTACAGAATCTATCATCGGTGCAGCAATAGCAGTACATCGTGCTTTAGGGCCTGGACTCCTGGAATCTGCCTATGAGGCTTGCTTAGCGTTTGAGCTCGCAGAACGTGGTTTGCAGGTAGAACAACAGAAGCCATTGCCTGTAGTCTACCGAGAGGTCAAGTTGGACTGCGGTTACCGGCTAGATCTTTTGGTTGAGGGTATGGTTGTTGTGGAGATCAAAGCGGTTGAGCGTTTAATGCCTGTTCATCAAGCACAGTTACTTTCGTATTTGCGGCTTTCAGGATGCAAGGTCGGTTTGTTGATCAATTTCCATACCACGGTGCTAAAAGACGGTATTCGACGTGTAGTGAATGACTTTCCTGATTCTCTGCGGGCTCTGTGAGCTCGGCGGTAAATATGCAGAGGAGAAAGAGCATGAGGCAAGTAGACTGGCTCTATTATCGACCCGGATGAAGGACCTGTAAGAAAACGCAAGCGTTTCTTGCGGAACACCAGGTTGCCATTACCTCCCAGATGAGCACACGGGTGCAGACGTTACAGGAGGCTACGTTGCCTGATCTCCTCCAGGAGATCGACGAGATCTATGCCACCAGGGGGAAAAAGGTTGTCCATATCGACCTGAGCAAGGAAAAACCGGACCGGACTGCGCTGAAGAAACTCCTCCTCGGTCCCACCGGTAACCTGCGGGCACCGGTGCTCCGTCAGGGACGGACCCTGATAGTGGGCTTTGACCAGGAGACGTACGAGCGCCTGCTGCTGGCCTGATGACTTGATCCCTTCTGGAGCCTGCTCTATAATCCCTATGAAAAGGGGAGAACAAAAGAACTCCGTTGGCTCATGGAGAGAAAGGGAAAGGCATGACACCGCTGAGTTGGTCCCCATTGGCTGAACAGAAACATGGCTCCTCGTAAGATTACACCGATTCCTTATCAAAAGCTGGTCCGT
>RFHZ01000243.1 GCA_003696125.1 Nitrospinota bacterium | reverse complement strand
TACCGTGGATGCCAGGGCACGACTCAGGTGCCCGGTGCCGGCAGCGACATCGAGAACCAGGGTGTCTGGCGACCTGGGGATGGTCTCGACCATCCACTGCAGGTAGTCACGACGGGACAGGGTTAGGGTAGGGGATTCAAAGCGGTCAGCCTGCTGGCGGAAGCTGTTCTGCATGCGTCGGCGATGTTCCATGATCATACGATCTCCTTGGTGAAAGTGATAAGAAGTCCAGCCTGAGTATAGCAGAAGTCGAGGGAAGAGTCCACTGAGGGCTCTTCCTCTGGGCAAGTCTGCCTTTTCTGATTGACGAGCGACCTGATCATGCTGTACCTTAGTGTCGTATCGTTCCGGCTTCTTGCGTCTGTTCTATCCCTGACAGGAGAGTGCCGGTGACTTGGGGCTACCCATCCTTGCAACCGCGACCTCTCCTGGGGGGACAACGATACTCTTGTATGCAGATAGAAGCGTGTTCTTAGCCAGGGAGGTCCCCTGCGCAGGTGATATGCGAATTTGTCTATACCGATAAGGAAAAACGCGATGCCCCCCAAAAAGTCTTTTCCCCACATATCAAGCGGAATAGGGATCCTGGAAAATGCCAGGTCTTTTGTAGAGGCACAACTTGATAGCCTTATGCGCTCGTCGGCCTCCCTGCTTGCGCATGAACGAACAAAAGAGATACAGACCTTTAAAGGGTACCGGAAGCAGGCAGAGATGCTGGTGGAGAGAGAGTGGCTCGTTGCAGAGAAACTCCTCTTCCTTCAATCAGATATCGCCGAGATCGAATGGATATCCAGAGAAGAAGGGAGAATTGATATAAAGAGTTACCGGAACTCGACCGGTATCCAGCACGATATGGTTGATGATTTACTCCAAAAGGCCCGGTCGACAGGGCAAGAGGTCATCAAAAAGGCTATCGCCGCTGCAGATGATTACATCTCCCAACGGCATAAGCACATTGAGGAGTTTCATGAGAAGATCGGGCTGCATATAAAAAAGATTCTCGAGACGATCTTTGAAGCCACGAGCAGCAAGCTACAGCAGGCTATAAAGGGAGCAACGGTCTCCGAGGACGGTATGGAAATCGATGACGAGATTGCAGAGTTCAACCGCCTGTACACCGCGCTCATTACCCGTTTGGAATCAGATTTTAAAGGACACATACGAGTGGCCGATCAGGAATTGATTAACGCCCAAAAGATGAGAGCAACCCAGTTCGCAGAGCTTATCGACAAAGCAACCAGAAATCACGAAGTGGCCTTCCATACGGATGCGCATTTGGCCTTCAGGAAGATCATGGATAGCGCGGTACAGGCCTTTGAAAAGGTATTACGCAATGCCGAAATGGCTGCGGAGCTGGTGAAAAACCAGGCGATATATTCTCATATGCTGAAAATGGACCAGCTTGAGCATGCCTTTCAAGGATATAAGAGCTTCATATTCCTTGCCTCTTCGATATTTGAGAATGCCTTCAGGACAGCTATAGCATTCGACCGGGAAAGAAGACTGAAAGAAGAAGCGCAAAGTGAGCTCAGGGAATTGAGAGGAATGTTGCATATCTGCTCTTTTTGTAAAAAGATACGTGATGAGGATGGGAATTGGGTCCCCCTCGAACAGTACATTCATACTCGTTCGCAGGTGGATTTCAGTCACGGCCTGTGCCCAGAGTGTTTAAAGCAGAATTATCCGGATTTCTCTCAGGAATAGAGATGGCATAACAGCATGTGGTGTCTGTCGTAGGAAGGCCGGAGACAGGGAGGAAGTGATGCACGGCTGGCCGGAAGGAAGAGCGATCGTTTACTGCCAGGGAGGATTTGGTAGCACGACCGGGAAGACGGCACACGGCCTGGTGCGTTTCACCCGTCGTTACCAGATCCTCTCGGTCATCGATGCCCAGTATGCCGGCCTTGATGCCGGAGAGATTCTGGAAGGACATCCCAAAGGGATCCCGATCTACGCCGATCTCCGCACAGCCATGACCGCAGCTCAACAGGCGGGAACCCCGGCCACCCATCTGGTGATCGGCCTGGCCCCGGATGGAGGCCGGCTCAGCGCCGAGGCACGGCAAGACGTCATGGAAGCGATCCAGGCCGGATTGCATATCGATTCCGGGCTGCACGATTTCCTCTCCGAAGACCCGGAGGTCGCCTCGCTGGCAACAGAGTATGGAGTGCGCATCCGGGATGTACGCAAACCGCCACCTCGACACGAGCTCCATTTCTTCAGCGGCAAGATCGAAGAGGTGACTTCGCTTAAGGTGGCCGTGCTCGGTACCGATTCAGCAGTGGGAAAACGCACCACGGCCTGGCGGCTGACCGAGGCGCTGGAAGCGGCCGGCTATCGGGCAGAGATGATCGGTACCGGCCAGACCGCCTGGATGCAAGGGGTACGCTACGGCCTTATTCTTGACTCCCTGATCAACGACTTTGTGGCCGGAGAGATCGAACATGCCATCTGGTCTGCCTGGAAAGAGGTCCGGCCTGATGTGATCGTCATCGAGGGGCAGGGGAGCCTGATGAATCCTGCTTATCCGGGGGGACTGGAAATCCTGGCCGCTGGCCGGCCGGATGTGGTGGTGTTGCAGCATGCTCCGGCCCGCAAGGAATATGACGGCTTTCCCGGCTATCCCCTCCATCCCCTGGATAAACAGATCCAGGCGATTGAGCTCTTATCGGGCAAACCGGTCATCGCCATTACCATCAATCATGAGCATCTCAGCGAGG
>RFHZ01000242.1 GCA_003696125.1 Nitrospinota bacterium | reverse complement strand
GTACCTTCCTTAGCCCTTCCCCCCATTTGAGCGCGAGTGCAAAACCGCAAAGCATCTCCCGGGAGCGAGTCGTCTGTCCAGTCGCTCCGTGCGGATTCACCCCTGAACTGAGCACACCTGTCTTTCCCCCTTACCTCCCCCTCAAGTTCTCAGACGGATGGCCGATAAGAAGAGCAAAACAATACCAGTGAGTACCAGGAAGGGGGAAATCTATGCCAGGCATTACCCAAAAGATACAAATCCCTCGACGCCCTCTGCTCTATGTGCTCCTCCTGTTCTTGTCTCTCTCTCCTTCCCTCTCTGCCCCTACCTCCTTCTCGGGCAGAGCAGTGGGCATTACCGACGGAGATACTCTCCAGGTCCTCTACCGAGGGAAAGCCGTCACCGTTCGACTCGCCGGAATCGATTGCCCCGAACGCAGACAGCCTTATGGGAAAAAGGCAAAGCAGTTTACTGCCAACCTGATCTTTAATCGCATCGTTACCGTGCAGGTACAGGGAATCGGGCGGTATGGCCGGTTGATTGGCCAAGTGAGGCTCCCTGATGGTCGAAACGTAAACCAGGAACTGGTGAAGGCCGGGTATGCCTGGTGGTATCGTCGCTATTCCAACGACCCTATCTTACAGCAATTAGAACTCGAGGCCCGGCTTGCCCGGAGAGGATTGTGGGCCGACCCGGCACCGATTCCTCCCTGGGAGTATCGCCGGCAAGAAAGAAACTTCAGGAAAACTCGCTCTCTTGCCCTTACTACAGCACCGATCATCGGCAATCGGAAAAGCCATCTCTATCACTGGCCGGGCTGTCCCAACTACCACCAGGTCTCCCCTGAAAATCGCGTCATCTTCCCTAATAGGCAGGAGGCAGAGAGGGCCGGGTATCGTGCGGCACGAAACTGTCGATAGGGCAGGGGGAAGGAGGCTAGCCGCTTGCGTTTGTAAATACTGAGACCCTTCATGACGTTCCCGCCCCAGCCCACAGCACACGATGACGAAGTACCAGCCAGAGTTCTGTATACGCTTCAGGAGCTTTTTCGACGGATACCAGGAATCGAAGAAGCACATACTCCGGACGACAGTACCACCGGTGCCCCCTTCACTGCGCAACTCCAGGGCCAGCGTATCCCTGGAGGGACCACCGATCGCCGTGGCATAGGGCTTGGGGATCCCTGTATCGGCCACGATGAGGTACCCCCGTGCAGGACAAAAAGGGAGTCGAAATGACAACCCTACGCTTCGCTCCCGAAACAAAGCGCAGGGGGAGCACAGCGACATCCGGGTGCGAAAAGCCCGTTCCAGGAGTGTTTGCCCAGAGATAAAGCCCCGGACGTTACTGGACCATGTTCCGTGCAACATGCTTGTCAAGCGGTCGTGGAACATGGTTTCGAGCGTTTTTGCCATGACCACACCACTGCCGGATGTGGTAAAATAAGGAAGAACGTAAGGTAGAGCCCATGGGGAAAAAGGTTTGCACTCCAGACAGGATACACCGGGTAACGCGGAAGGCCTTGAGCGTACCAGAATGGGCACAGGCGATCTCAATGCGCATGGTGGTTTTGGCCGCTGGCATTGCGCTGTGGTATACCAGCCAGGAGAGATCCGAGACGTCCTTGCAGCTTTCATGTCAGGGGGGTCAGGATACCAATCTAATCAGACGCTCATCTGATCACTCTGCCGTCGGCACTATTCACTCCATCGCATGAGCGCCCTGTCGCTTTCAAGGGAAGGAGGGGAGAAATGACCAAGCTTATTCTGGAAACCGATAATGAGTGGACAAAGAAAAAGATCACGGAAGCTATTCATACCGAAACGGCCATTCTCCGGAAGGCCATTCAGCGAATCCAGGAGAAATTAGACGCCTTTGAAGCGCGATATGGCCCTCTGGAGAGAGAGGCGCTGTACGGGAAGATCGACGATATGGAGCTAATAGAATGGGAAGGCGAGCTGGAGACCTTGGAGCGGTTACAGACGAAGCTCCACTCCCTGGAGGAGATCACGATTGAGTATCGATGACTCCTTAGCCCGATTGGCCTCGCTCATCCGAGCCTGCGCCATCGTGGCGAGTTATACGGTCCATGTGGAGAGAAAAACCCAAGAGATCGCCTTTCTTTCCGGCAGGATAGATTTTCGCGATGGTTCTCTCCTTGATTTTAAGGAGTTTATCGAAGAAACAGAGAGCGGAATCGAAAAATACAAGTATGCGTACAATTATCGGAAAGGAGCAGAGCTGCTCTTTCGATATGATAATGCCCCTGATCCCAGAGCGAAGGGGCTATCGTCCTTTCCCCACCATAAACATTTACGCAGCGGAGAACTCGGAGAATCAGAAGAGAAGACGCTTTCTGAGGTGCTAGAAGAAATAGAGAGAATGCAGGTGTACTGATACCTTCTGGCACTGCAGTTCTACTC
>RFHZ01000024.1 GCA_003696125.1 Nitrospinota bacterium | reverse complement strand
GACCTATCACCTGATCTCCGGTTACACCTATCTCCAGACCGGAGATTTTCGCCTGGGGATCGATCATCCTCCCCTGTTACGCATCCTTGCCGCCCTCCCCCTCCTCTGGCTCAACCCGTCCCTCCCCCTGGAACACCCGGGCTGGCAGAAGGGGAATGCATGGGAGCTGGGACGCCAGTTCTTCCGGGTAAACAGGGGAGATATTCACCGCCTCCTCTTCTGGAGCCGGCTTCCTCTCGTCCTGCTCGCCACCCTCCTGGGCTACTGCCTCTTCCGGTGGGCGCAGAGTCTCTACGGAGATGGGGGGGGACTGATGGCCGTGGTCCTGTACAGCTTTGAGCCGAACATCCTTGCCCATAGCCGCCTGGTGACTACCGACTTCGGGGTGAGTGCCTTCATGCTTTTGACCATGTACACCCTCTGGCGCTATACCCGGGTTCCATCGATGGGACGACTCCTCGTCGCAGGGGTGAGCTTCGGGTTAGCCCTGGCTTCCAAGTTTACCGCCCTGATTCTGACCCCGCTGATCCCCTTCCTCCTCTTCCGGGTAGCCTGGGAGGAGAGGGTTGAGCGGGAAGAGAAAGCAGGATGGCTGGCCCAATCCTGGCTCCATCCTTTCCTGGCCACGCTCGGGATCTTCGCCATTGCGCTGGGAGTGCTCAGGTTGACCTATGGTCCTGCCCCTGGACTCTGGCTCTATCAGAAGGGGTTACATTCCATCTACCAGGGACACAGCAGTACCTATGAATTCTTCCTGCTGGGGAACTATTCCCGTGACGGCTGGTGGTACTACTATCTGGTGGCCTTTGTCCTGAAGACCCCCCTCCCCCTTCTTCTCCTCTTCCTCCTCAGCCTCGTCCTCCTCCACCGGCAGAAGCCTTCTCTGGACTTCTATTTTCTCCTGCTGCCTATCCTGACCATGTTCATCGTCTCCACCCTTGATGCCAAGAATATGGGACTGCGCCGCATCCTCCCGCTCTATCCTTTCCTCTTTGTCCTGTGCAGCAGCCTGGTCCAGGTGGAGTGGAAGCGGAGGTGGGTCTGTGGGGGTATCGTGATCCTCTGTGCCTGGCAGATCTTTGCCTCCCTCCAGATCTATCCCCACTACCTCTCCTACTTTAACGAGCTGACCGGGGGACCAGAACGGGGGATCTTCTATCTGGACGATTCCAACATCGATTGGGGACAGGACCTGATCGGGCTGAAGCGGTTTGTGGAAGAGGAGGGGATCGATCGCCTCAAGGTGGATTATTTTGGTAGCATAACCCCTGATGTTTACGGTATCCCGTATGAGCCGGTTTCTCCCGTAGATCTCTTGCGACCCCAGAAGGGGGTCTATTACGCCATCAGTGCCCATATACTGCAACGGAAGGACCTGTTTCACCTCTTTCCCGGGAATGTTGTCTTGCGCTATGACTGGCTGGAGAAGTATACACCGGTCAGGAAGATCGGGTATTCCATCTATATTTACAAGTTTTAGGAGCTGTGGCCGGCAGGGGGGGAACTGAGCGCAGCGCTGTCCAGGCCTGCCCCCAGCCGTACCAGAGCAAGAGGAAGAGGGGCTGCCTTGGTGGGTAAGGCAGCTTTGAACAGCGGTTAATAACGATGAAGCGAGCAGAGACCTTCATCTATCAGAGAGTTTCCCGCCTCCTGGCCCCGCTGTTGATCGGGGTCCTGCTGGTGCTGGTGGCTCTCTTCGGCCTGCGTACGATGACCAGCATCGATAGCTGGTGGCATCTGGCCGAAGGGCGGTACATCGTCCAGCAGCGGACCATCCCGGAGATCGACATCTTCCGCGATCCTCCTCCTGCGCAGAAGACCATAAACCATGAATGGCTGGCCCAGGTCCTGTTCTATCTCCTCTACCGGGCAGGAGGCGTTCGTGCCTTAAACCTCTTGCTCCTGGTCCTGGTGGTAGTGACCTTCCTCTCCCTTTCCCTCCTCTATTATGATCGACGCTGGTACAGCACGACCCCTCTCCTCTTTGCCCTGGTCCTCCTGGTGGTGAACGAGCGGTTTGCCATCCGGCCTCACCTCTTCACCCTCTTTCTCGCTTCCCTCTTCCTCACCATCCTGCTCCGCTACCAGGAAGGCCGCTGCAGGAGGGGGTGGTTATTCCTGCTCCCCTTTCTCCAGATGCTCTGGGTCAACCTGCACGGTGGGTTTATCATCGGCCTCTTCTTGCTGGGAGTATTCACGATGAACGCCGGGGTTGCGTCCTGGCGGACAGGGAGCAGCACAGCCAGGGGAGAGTTACGGCTCCTGTCCCTGATCAGTCTCTCTGCGCTGGGGTTCTGTCTGGTCAATCCCCACGCCTATCATCTCTTCTACCGGCTCTACCGCGAACTCCACGCCAACCTTTTACAGGTCAGGATCTTTGAGTGGCAGGCCCCTTTTTCCATTACCTATCCCCTTTTCCCCGATCTTTTTTACCACTACAAGTTCTTCCTCGGGGTCTGGGCGGTCAGCCTCTTCCTCAACTGGCGGGGGCGGCGTTTCCTCGACTTCGCTCTCACCATACCCCTTCTGGGGCTTTCGCTCCTCTCCATGCGCTACATCGGTCTTTTCACCCTGCTCAGTGCACCGCTGGTGATCCGGAACCTGCATGATATCCTGCACACCTTATCCGTCAGGCAGGGAGAAACAGAAGAGCGGAGCTTCTTCCCGGTGCAGGCCTGTGTGGCGCTGGCTTTCCTCGTTTTTGCCCTGTTCCTCGCCAGGGATGTTGTTTCGAACAACTACTACGTGCGGAACCGCTCCCTGGTCCGCTTTGGTATCGGGGCTTCTGCTCTCGTTGCTCCCCAAGATGCGGTCGATTTCCTGCAGGATTTCCATCCCCCGGGCCGGCTCTTTCATACCCTGGACCTGGGAGGATACCTGATGTGGCGTCTCTATCCCCGGCAAAAGGTCTTTATCGATTCGGTCAGCATCAGTGTGGATCCCCGCTTTGTCCAGGAATATTTCACCGTGCTGGCCTTTCCCGAGTACTGGGAGACTTACAGCCAGAAGTACGGGATACAGACTGTGTTCCTGACCCATTTCTGGCCCCAGGCAAAACCCTTGCTCGCCTTTCTGGCCAGGGATACGAACTGGAAGCTGATCTATTTTGACGATATGGCCGCCATCTTTGTTCGGCAGAGTATCCAAAACCGGGAGTTAATCCGGCGCTTCGCCCTGGATATCCCTGCGCATGCCGCCCTTCTCCTGGCCCAGGCCGTGTCCAGGATTCCTTCAAGAAGGCGGGGATTCTTCGCGCAGGTGTCCTATCCTCTCCCTCTGCTTCGTCTTGGTGATTTCTTCCGGGCGATCGGATTCCCTGCCCAGGCCCTGGCCGCCTATCGCCAGGCCCTGGCCTTTGAGCCTTCCCTCCCCCAGGTTCACCTGCTCCTGGCCACCCTCTATGCCGAACAGGGGAGAATCGACGAGGCTATTGGGGAGTATAAGGCCACGCTCCGCCTCAGCGATCAGTACCCGGAAGCTCTTTACGCCCTGGCCGGCTTATACCAGCAGAAGGGGTTACACAGGGAGGCGGTACAGGCCTATACCCGTTTTCTGAGGCAATGGCGTGGTGATCAGGTGGTGCGCCAAGAGGTCCAGGGAAAGCTCACCCTACTGCGGAGGGAGGACTGACATGTTCACCGGTGTGCGCCTGGACTCTCGTCAACTCTTCTGGGGACTCCTCTTCCTCCTCATCGGTTTCCGGCTTCTCCTCCTCGTCCAGTATATCCTCCAGGATCCTTTTGCCCGGGTGCTGCTCCTCGATGCCCGGGTGTACGATAGCTGGGCCAGGACCATTGCGCAGGGGGATTGGTGGGGGAAGGAGGTGTTTTATCAGGCTCCGCTCTACCCGTATTTCCTGGCTCTTCTCTATCTGATCTGGGGAGAAGACCACCTGGTCGTCTATGTGGTCCAGGCGGTGTTGAGCATCGGCACGGCCCTCCTCTTCTACCAGGTAGGCAAGGCGTACTTTGATCGGCAGACGGGTCGAGTCGCGGCCCTCCTCGCCCTGGGATTTGGCTTTTATGCTTTCTACAGCCTGAAATTTCTCCCTACCACACTGGCCCTTTTCCTGGTGCTGCTGCTCCTCTGGCAGCTCCGCCGGAGCGAGCAGCACCCTACCTGGAGCAACTGGTTCCTCTCCGGTCTGCTCACCGGTCTTGCCACCCTGGTCCGTCCTTCCCTTCTCCTTCTGGTCGTCCTTCTTCTGCTCTGGTTGCTCTTTGTCCCTGCCTCCTGGAGATTGAGCTTCCGGTACGGGAGCGCCTTTCTGGTAGGGGTCCTGCTCTGTATTGTCCCGGTGGCGGGACGCAATTTCTGGATAGAGAGGGATCTGGTCCTCATCGCGGCGAACGGCGGAGAGACCTTTTATCAAGGGACCAACCCGCGGGCACAGGGGACCTACACCCCGGTTCCGGCGCTTTCTACCCATATCACGGAACAGAGGGTACTGGGGAGGCAGGTGGCCGAGGAGGCGCTGGGGCGACCCCTCTCCCGGCGTGAGGTTTCTCAGTACTGGTGGAAGCAGGGATTCCGGTATATTCGAGAGCATCCGCTCTCCTACCTGGTCCTGTTAGGGAAAAAGTTCTATCTCGCCCTGTCCGGGAAGGACGTATCACTGATCTACTTTGCCCGCTTTGAGCAGGAGCGCTTTCTCCCCTTGCTGCGGGTCTTTGTGGTCAACCAGTACCTCCTGCTCCCTTTTGCCCTGACCGGCCTCTTCTCCATGCGGAGGGAGCATTTCTGGCTTCTGGCTTTCCTGGGGGTGCAACTCTTCACCCTGCTCCTCTTTTACGTGAGTACCCGTTACCGGCTCCTCTTGACACCGGCCATAATCCTGTGGGCAGGGAAGGGACTAGTTGATCTTCCCGTCTTGTTGCGCAAGCCACAGGTGCGGGTGGTTTTGCTCGCTGCGCTACTCGGCGCGCTGGCCAGTTTCGTTTTCGATCAGCGTACCCCTTATGCCCGGGCCGATCAGCATCACAACCTGGGGATCGTCTACAACACGCTGGGGAGGTATAAAGAAGCGATACCAGAGCTGGTTACCGCCTTGCGTTACCGTCCCTCTTCTCCGGCTATCCTGACCAATCTCGGGTTTGCCTACTACCACCTGGGGAAGTACCGGCAGGCGATCCAGGTCTGGCAGCAGGCGAGACGCCTTGCTCCGGCCTCTCTTCCTCTGGCGTATAATCTTGCCATCGCCTATGAGCAGGTCGATCAGGAGCAGGCGATTCACCATCTGCGGGCCTATGTCCAGGCGGCTCAATCCATAGCGACAGAACAGCGATACGTGCAGGAAGCCCGGCAGCGATTGCGACGACTGGAGGCGAAGCGATGAAGCGTGGACCGGCAAAGGATCTGTTGATGATAGGGGGGCTCTTTCTCGTCACCATCCTCTTCTTCTGGAAGGTGGTGTTTCTGGGAGAGGTCTTCTATTTCCGTGATACCTTTCGTCTCTTCTACCCGATAAAGTGGTTTATGGTGACCGCCTTTCGTCGCGGGGAGTTGCCGCTCTGGAATCCTTATCTCTCAAACGGTGTTCCTTTCCTGGCCGATAACACCACCGCTGTCCTGTACCCCCTGAACCTGATCTTCCTGCTGCTTCCCCTGCCGGTTGCGTTTCAGTGGTTTATCCTCTTGCACTACTTTCTGGGTGGGGTGTTTGTCTATCTGCTGCTCCGGTCGTGGCGTCTCTCCCCTTATGCCGCCCTCTTTGGGGCCATCGCCTTTATGTTCAACACCTATCTGGTGCAGATGAGCGGTAACATCATCTATCTGGCCATCATCTGGACCCCTTGTTTTTGGTGGGCGTTGCATCGTGCTTTGAGGCAGGGGACTGCCCGGGCCGGGATTCTGCCGGGCGTTGTGCTGGCCATCCAGTTTCTGGCCGGGGAACCGCAGAGCGTGTTCTGGAGTCTCTCCCTTGGTCTCCTTTACCTGTTGTTTGATCCTCTGGAAACACCGGCATCCCCGCCTGTCCCGGCTGGTCCTTCCCCTCATACCCATCAACTCCCCGCCGGATCCGCTTCCAGCGGGGGACAGGTCCCCGCTGGCAGGGATGGGTGGGCCGGCGGGTGCAGAGCCGTCCGGCAGGTATGGGCAAGAGGGAAGATCTTTATCGTGGCCGGTTTTACCTCTCTGGGACTCTCCATGATCCAGTTCCTCCCCTCCCTGGAGATGATGACCCTCTCGGACCGGCAGCAGGGGCTTTCCTATGAGGCCTCTGTATTCTGGTCTTTTCATCCCCTGCGCCTGATCGAGTTTATTATTCCTTTCTTCTTCGGCAAGCCCTTCTCGCTGTATCCGGAGCAGTACTGGGGCTTTTTCCTGCAGAATTTCCCGGACAACAGTTCCTGGACCGATAGCATTTACAGCGGGTACCTGCCGGTTTTCCTGGCCCTTTTTGCCCTCTGGGCAGGCCGGCCACGGCGTCGGATCCTCTTCCTGGGAGGGATTACCGGCACCGCTCTTCTCCTGGCCTTGGGCAGGTACACTCCGGTATATGCCCTCTTCTACCATGCCCTCCCGGTGATGCGACTCTTCCGTTACCCGGAGAAGTATATGGCCCTGGTGACCATGGGCATTGCCCTGCTGGCCGGGTTTGGGGTTGAACGCTTCTTCCGGGGAGAAGGGCAGGCGAACAAAGATCCTGTCCAGGCAGACCGGCAGCTTTCGCGGGCTCTAGCGTTTTGGGGAGGGTTTACCGTCCTGCTGCTGGTGGCGTATGCTCTGGTCGTGTGGCAACAAGAGGCTGTTATGCAGAGCATGGAGCAGGCTATCCAGGGATATTCCAATCCTCACTTTCGTCCTGAAGCCGCCTTGGCCCAGATCCGGACGAGCTTTATCTTTGCCATCTGCCTGGGATTGAGTATCTTTGTCACCTGTTTCCTCTGGCAGCGTAAGGCCATCGGCAGGTGTACGGCGCAGGGACTCTTCCTCCTGCTCCTTATCTCGGATCTGTTCGCCATCAGCTCCCAGGCTGACTTTACCGCCTTTTCTGATCTGTACGATCCTCTCCCTCCCGAGACCCCGATACTGCGGCTTTTGCAACCCCAGGAAGCGACCCCGTTTCGTATCCTGCGGGATAAACTCCCCTTTTATGACCAGCGTGATGGGGACCGGTTACCCCTCTTCCTGTACGAGCGGGGGAAGATCTGGGACAAGTATACCCTGTTACCGAATACCGGGGTCATGTATGGACTCTACTACATGTTCGGCTATTCCGGGTACCAGCTCTCGCGCTACCTCGATCTCCAGCAGGCCTCATATAACCCCCAGCCGGCGCTTCTGCCCCATCTGCTCGACCTCTTTAATGTTCGCTACCTTCTCATCCCGCATGAGAGCGACTTGGGGGATACGAGTCGTTATCGGACGGTTGCCGTGGCCCCCTGGAACGGCATGAAGGTGGTGGAGAATGTGCAGTTTCTCCCCCGGGCTTTTTGGGTGCCTCGAGCTTCGGTGCTGCAGGGGAAAGAAGCGGTTTTGCAGCGGTTACGGTCATCAGACTTTCATCCGCGAGCCGAGGTGATTTTAGAGGTAGAGCCGGACGAGAGAGAAGCGGTGCAGAGGCTTGCTACCAGCAACCGACCAGGGGAAGGGGAGCGGGGCAGGGTGACCATCCTTGCCTATACACCCCACCGGGTCAGCCTGCAGGTGGAGAGTCCACGGCAGGGGTTTGTGGTTTTGAGTGATACCTACTATCCGGGATGGAAGGCTTTCCTCGATGGGGTGCCGACCCGCATATTCCGGGCAGATTACGCCATACGGGCCGTGGCGGTGGAGGAGGGGCGGCACCGGATCGATTTTGTCTATGATCCCTGGACGGTAAAAGCCGGAGCCCTCATCAGTGGGCTTACCCTGCTGGGGATCGGAGTGGTGGGGATTCGGAAGGGTAAGCTGTAGGGAGAGTCGGCTTTCTAAAAGAATAAGGAAGATCAATGGTAGAGAAGAACTTGCAGCAAGCGACAGATAATCCAGCAGGCTTTGGGGCTATGTTTCTTCAGAGTTTTCGGGAAAAGCAGACACGATTAAG
>RFHZ01000241.1 GCA_003696125.1 Nitrospinota bacterium | reverse complement strand
TCGGCACTGCTCTGCTCTATGATGGAGAGAGGTACTACTCCCGTTCCGGTTGCAGGCGATCCGGGGGAGTGTAAGGGACCTCTTCCTCCTGGGCCTCAAAGACATCCTCGCTCAACTCTTCCAGGTCGTAGAGGAGTTGTTCGTCTTCTGATACCAGAGGACGGGGAGGGGAAGGGGTGCGATCCTCTCGTTCCCAGATCATCTCATCGATGCGGAGCCGATCAACAATCGCCGTTAAACCCATGACATCGGTAAGGATATGCAACAGGATCTGGTGTTCTCCCTCGTTTGGTACCGCCCCCTCCAGATACACCACCCCCTGTCGGCAGGAGATCTTCAGCTCTTCCAGATCGATCCGGCCATCGCTGCGCAGCTCTTCTTGAATGACCTGACGGAGTTGTCGACCATCCAGACCCTGGTATTCCTGGGGAAGGGGTGTCGCGGTGAGTATCTCTTGCGGGAGGGGGAGAAGAGACCGGGTCTGTTCAGCCTGTTTGGCACATCGCCGACAGAGACGGGCGGCCGGTAAAGCATCCAGCCGTTTCCATTCGATGGGACGCTGGCACTGCTCGCAAAGCCCATAGGTTCCAAGGGCTATCTTGTGCAGGGCCAGATCGATCTCTTCGATCTCTCGTTTTTCCCGTTCCTCCAACTGATCAGACAGGCGAGAAATATCCGCCTTTTGCGCCTCTTCTTCCAGCTCGATTTCCCGCTCCTGCAACGCCTCGCGCTCTGCCTGACGCTGGAGGAGATGGTGGACAATCTCCTCCAGTCGGGAGAGGAGCTTCTCTCGTAACGCCATTACCTTCTGGTTAGACATCTCCTTCCCTCCTCCTGGACTCCTCCCTGAAATCTCACGATATCAGGCCTCACTGCTGTTGGTTCGGTGAACATCCATGCGACAGGAGAGTTACCACCTCCTCATCAGATACCTGGGAGAAGTCTTCAAAGAACTGTCCCACCGCATAAAAATGGATCGGTGTCTCTAAGCAGACCACTTCGTCAGCCTCTCTGGCCAGCCGGTCTACCGTATCGGGAGGAGCAACCGCCATGGCTGCAATCAGCCTGGCCGGCTGCCGGGCCCGGACAGCCCGTAGAGCAGCAATCATGGTCGCCCCGGTAGCCACCCCGTCATCGACCACGATGACGATACGGCCAGCAGGATCAAGGGGAGGACGTACCGGTGTGTACAGGGCCCGACGCTTCCGCAGTTCGTTGAGCTGGATCTCTTTTTCCTTCTGGATATACTCTTCATCCACCAGGAGATCACTCAGCGGTGCATTGAGGTAGAGACGACCCGTTTCATCGATCGCACCGATAGCCAGTTCTGGCTGGTGTGGGGCACGAAGCTTATGCACCAGGACAACGTCCACTTCCCCGTCCAAGGCGTCGGCGATACATTTTGCCATCGGGACAGCTCCCCGCGGAATCGCCAGAACCAGAGGATGTTTTCCCCGATACTGCTGCAGCCTTTCTGCCAGGAGCTGGGCGGCATATGTGCGATTGGGGAATGGTATCTTCATCCCTCCTTCACCTCCTCTATGGGTCGTGCAGATACCGGGTATGCTCTCTTAATAGATAAACTCCTGAATATCGTAGAGCGAGACACGCGGGCCATTCGGTCCCGGTTGATACGCTTGTAGAATCGCCTCCTTTTGCCTCTCCATCTCCTCCTCCGTCAGGGGACGGATCCCCAGCCGGTTGGCTTCCCGGGCATACCCGAGATCCGGAGAGACGACCAAAGGGGAGAAGTAGAGGAGATCGTCCTCTTCAAGGTGCATCTCCCGTAACACCGCACCGGTTTCCTCTACATGGGTCTCGGCAAACAGATCCCCGCCCACTCCCAGCATCACGATGATCCCTACCGCTATCCCCCCGGCCTTGATTTTGTGTACGGCTTCTATGGCATCCTGAGCCGTCCCTGCCTTGTGCAAAAGCTGCAACAGACGATTCGATCCGGTTTCCAGCCCGATATAGACACGACGCAAGTTGCGGGCCTTGAGGGCCTGAAAATCCTCGACCCTCTTTTTCCGGGAGCTAAAGGCGTCCAGAAAGGCGTATATTCCCCGGAAAGAGAGGGGATGTTCACGCTTCCATTGTTTCCGTGCCTCTGCTGATAATCCCTCTGGACAAATGGTAAAGGTCTCATTCACCACGTCGAACAGGGGAAGAAGCCGATGTTGGGGAATCACCAGGGCATTGGCCTCTCCGAAGAAGAGGCTCTTTTTTAAGCGAAGAGCACGGCCAAAGAAACGCTGCACCGCCTGGAGATGCTGGCGGAATTCTGCCACCTCCTTTATGCGGAAGGGAATATCTTTGTAAAAACGGCAGAAGGTACAGCGGTTGTAAGAGCACCCTTCTGTCGCCTGCAGAACCAGGGTGGCATATTGATCGGGAGGGAGGATACCTACCGGCCGATACACCTGGTAGAATTGCCTCCTCTCCGCTTCTAAACGGGAGAAATCATACCGGAGTATCGGTGCCAGGTCCTCTCTTACCGTATCAAGGGAGAGGGCAGGGGAGGAGATCGGTACGATCTGCCCTGTGCTCAGGGCAGTAAAGATCTGTGCGACTTTCTGGTAGATAGCCGTAAGGAGTTCTCGCTTCTCTTCCTGAGGGAGGTATTGACGGATACGACGTTGTTTGCCGTCTTCCCGCACACGCCACTTCGCCAGCACACGGTTATCCATGCCTCGCCGGAAGGTTTTCCCGTGCAGATAGGCTCCTACCAGACGTCCTTCCCGGTCAAAGGTGAATACCGTGGTGGCATCAATCGCTATGGAAATCGCCTCCCACCTGATGTTGATCAACACCTGCTCACCTGTTTCCGGCAGGATACACTCTAGCATCCCTCTTCTCTCTCCCTATCCGCTTTTTTCTCCTGATTCTCCCTGAATCACCGTCACTCCTCCGGTTGAGAACCCTGCTTCCCCGCTTTGCAGGCCGCTCCAGGATCGGCTATCCTGGGTAGGTGTAAGAGCAAGAGTTATGCCAGGAGAAGCCCTAGGTTGAAGTATACAGAAAAACGTATTTTGTGCAAGGGGGGAGTCTCCTGAACAGAGAAATGGGACAAGCTGTCCAGGGGGAGTGACAAAATGTCTCAAGGAGGGGTAAAGGGAAGCAGATGGGGGGCGATCAGCCACGAGGCTGGCCACCTTTCCCTAAAAAGAGATTGTCGATGCAGACGGGAAAGGGTATAATAGAGGCACAGGGATACTGCTTTCACGGTAAGGAGAACAGATGAACGCTCAAAACACAGGGGACAGGGGAGCGAGAGAAGAGCGGCAACTCGTTGCCCAAGCCAAAGCCGGGGACTACAGAGCGTTTGAGCAACTGGTTCAGCGACACGAAGGGCGTTTATACGCACTGGCCATGCATATGGTCCGGCAGCGTGAAGACGCCGAGGATGTGGTACGAACCACCTTTCTTAACGTGATAGAGCATTTAGCCACGTTTCGGGAAGAGGCCTCTTTTGCTACCTGGGTCACCCGCATTGCCATCAACAATGCGCTAAAGGTCTTGCGTAAACGTCGGCCTGGACACTTTTCCCTGGAAGAAGCCAGCTTAGAGGAGACAGAGGGAGACATTCCCCACCCTGAGTATATCGCAGACTGGCGTGGTGATCCGGCGAGTTTACTTGAGCAGCAGGAACTGCGGCGGGTCCTGGAGGAGACGATTGCCACCCTTCCAGAGAAGCTTCGACTCGTCTTTATCCTTCGCGATGTTAGGGGACTGAGTATCAGAGAGACGGCTGACTTATTAGGAATCAGCGAAGCCAACGTGAAGGTCCGGCTCCTGCGGGCACGCCTCCTGCTCCGCGAAAAACTCACCCGCATCTTTGGGGAGGAGAAACGGCGCCTCTCCCCTCATCATGACACCTCTTTTCATCCCTCCACGATGGAGGCCGTTGCCCCAGGGAAAGAAGCTGGATCAAGGGGGAGAACATGAAGTGTGAAGAGCTACTCCGCCTGTTAAATGATTACGTTGATGGGGATATTGATCCTGCTCTCTGTACCCAGTTTGAGCAGCACCTGGCCGGATGTGATCCCTGCCGGGTAGTTGTCGATACCCTTCGCAAAACGATCACCCTGTATAAGGGAGAAGAGATTTACGAGATGCCGCAAGAGTTTCGCGAGCAGTTGCACCAAACCCTGCGTAAGAAATGGGAACAACTGTTCGAGTGATGAGCTGAGGCTGGAGGCAAGCGGCTCTGGTCTTGGCCAAGAACGGTATGATACGCTGCGAAAAAAGGAATCGCCATGGATATCTTATGGATACTGGGTATAGTGGTATTCTGGTTGGTGTTGCAGGTTTGGGTACTCCCCAAATGGGGCATTCCGACCTGAATGGCACGTACATGCTCGGTCGAGCAGCCTTCCAAACAGACAGAGCAACCGTCGGAGTAATCCCCTCTCTGCAGAGATGTGTCCTATGCGCTTTCGGTCAGGCTTCCTCTGTGTCCGGAGCTCTGGGTGCAGGACAGGGAGCAAGCCGGATCACCCTCTCCGTTACGTTTCCAGAGAGTCCAGGATAGCCAGGGGTTACCATCACAACCTGTTCCGTGTTGTCCCTGCGACTTTACATGGTCCCTCGCCTGTTTCTGGTAGAGCGAGAAGAGCGGCATGAGCCTGGAAGTGATCACGGTAAAAAACCTCTCCAAGTCTTTCGGGGAAACCCGCGCCGTGGAGGGAATGACCTTCCGGGTATACCAACAGGAGATCTTTGGTCTGGTCGGTCCAGACGGGGCGGGAAAGACCACCACCATGCGTTTATTGACCGGAATCATGACCCCATCGGCCGGCGAAGCCCGGGTCATGGGGAAGCATACGGTTCGGGAAGCCGAGGCCTTAAAGGAAGAGATCGGGTACATGAGCCAGCGCTTTGGTCTCTATAACGACCTGAGCGTAGAAGAGAATATCCACTTCTATGCCGATCTCTACGGGGTCCCGCAACGAGATCGGGAGGCGAAGATCGACTTCCTCCTCTCCTTTAGCAACTTAAAACCGTTCCGCAAACGGCTGGCCGGCAAGCTGTCAGGGGGGATGAAGCAGAAGCTGGGCCTGATCTGTGCTTTGATTCATACCCCACGTGTCCTCTTCCTTGATGAGCCGACCAGTGGGGTGGATCCGGTTTCTCGTCGAGAATTCTGGCGTATCCTCTATCAGTTGGTGAAAGAGGGGGTGACCATTGTGCTCTCTACCACCTATCTGGATGAGGTGGAACGGTGTAGCCGTGTGGGACTCATCCATCATGGTCGGCTCTTAGCCTGTGACACTCCGGAACAGATAAAAAAACTCATGCCCGGGACAATTTTAGAGGTTGTGGCACCGCAGATCCGCCGTGTCGCCTCTTTGCTGCGCACCCGGCTTGCGGTGGAGTCGGTAGAGCTCTTTGGGGACCGCCTGCACCTGGTGACCTCATCCCCGGCCATAACCGGCCAGGAGGTTCGAATCCTGTTACAGCAGGCCGGTATCCCTCTTCGCTCTCTCCAGCAGGTAGAGCCTACCCTGGAAGACGTATTCGTCTCGGTATTGGCCCGCATGCAGAGGGGAGAAGGAGGGCATGCCCTCGCTCACTGATGGCTTTGCCGTGGTGGTACAGGACCTGGAAAAGCGCTTTGGCGATTTTATCGCTGTCAACCGCATCAGCCTGCAGGTAAGAACCGGAGAAATCTTCGGCTTCCTGGGACCAAACGGGGCAGGAAAATCGACGACCATTCGCATGCTCTGCGGCCTGCTTACTCCCAGTGCCGGCAGGGGAATGGTTGCCGGCTTTGATATCGTAAGGGAACCGGAGAAGATCAAAGCCCATATCGGGTACATGAGCCAGAAGTTCTCCCTCTACGAGGATCTCACCGTAGAAGAGAACATCGACTTCTATAGCGGTGTCTACCGGGTTCCCAAGGAGAAGAGGGCCCAACGTAAGGAGTGGGTCATCGAGATGGCAGGACTGCAAGCGCACCGCCATTCCCGTACCGCCATCCTCTCTGGAGGCTGGAAACAGCGACTTGCCCTGGGATGCGCCATCTTACATGAACCACCGATCCTCTTTTTAGATGAGCCGACGTCAGGTGTCGATCCGATCAGTCGTCGGGCTTTTTGGGAGCTGATCTACCAGCTAGCCGGTCAAGGGG
>RFHZ01000240.1 GCA_003696125.1 Nitrospinota bacterium | reverse complement strand
GTATGTGGCAGAGCCGAAAGTCGATGGGGTGGCGGTAGAGCTCACCTATGAGGAGGGACGGCTGACCCTGGGAGCCACACGCGGTGATGGGGTGCGGGGAGAAGATGTGACCCAGAACCTCAAGACGATCAAAACGATCCCCCTTCGTCTCCTCACCCGTCAGGCTCCCCCTATTCCCTCTCGACTCACGGTACGGGGGGAGGTCTTTATACGCAAAGCCGACTTTGTCGCCCTGAACCAGGCACGTGTGGCCCAGGGAGAACCCCCTTTTGCCAATCCCCGCAATGCGGCCGCCGGTTCCTTACGCCAGCTCGATTCCTCGATCACGGCCCAACGTCCCCTCGATATCTTCTGCTATGGCATCGGCGAGGTAGAGGGGGTCACCTTCCAGACCCACTGGGAGATCCTGCAGGCCCTTTCTCGATGGGGGTTTCGGGTCAATCCCCTGGTCCGGCTATGCCAAAACCTCAGCGAGGTCTTTGCCTACTACAAAGAGATGGAAGAACAACGAGAGGAACTCCCCTACGAGATCGACGGCGTGGTTATTAAGGTCAATGCCCTTTCCCTGCAGCAGGCTTTAGGAGTCCGCGCGCGCAGTCCTCGCTGGGCCCTCGCCTATAAATTCACCCCTCGCCAGCAACTCACCGTGGTCGAAGACATCGTGGTCCAGGTCGGTCGCACCGGAATCCTTACCCCGGTTGCCCACCTCCGCCCCGTAATGATCGGCGGGGTGGAGGTCAGCCGGGCCACCCTCCACAATGAGGATGAAATCAGGCGTAAAGATGTTCGTATCGGGGATACGGTGATCGTGCAGCGGGCCGGGGATGTGATTCCGGAGATCGTGGCCGTGGTCAAGGAACGCCGTACCGGCTCGGAACGCATCTTCCGCTTCCCTGACCACTGCCCGGTGTGTGGAGCCGAGGTGGTCCGCGAAGAGGATGAGGCCGCCTACCGCTGTGTGGGACTCGCCTGTCCGGCCAAGCTCAAGGAGACGATCTACCACTTCGCCTCCAAAGGGGCCATGGACATCGAGGGACTGGGACGACAGACGATCACGCAACTGATCGAAGCCGGACTGGTGCATGATGTGGCCGATCTCTACTTCCTGCGTAAGGAGGACCTGGTACGGCTGGAACGGATGGCGGAAAAATCGGCCACCAACCTCCTTGCGGCCATCGAACGGAGCAAGAAGACGACGCTGGCTCGTTTCCTCTATGCCCTGGGGATCCGGCATGTGGGAGAACATGTGGCTACCCTGCTGGCCCAGCACTTCCCTTCCCTGGAAGCGCTCCAGCAGGCGAGCCAGGAAGAGCTGGAGACCATTGCCGGGGTAGGACCAGAGGTAGCCAGGAGCGTGCGGCAGTTCTTTGCCGAAGAGCGCAATCTCCGGGTCCTGGCCAGGCTGAAACAGGCCGGGGTCGAACCGTCACGAGAGGTGGAACCGCAAGAAAAACTGCTGGCAGGGAAGACCTTTGTCTTTACCGGAACGTTGAGCAGCTTTACCCGCGACGAGGCGAGCCGGCTGGTCGAGCAACGAGGAGGACGGGTCGCCTCGTCGGTGAG
>RFHZ01000239.1 GCA_003696125.1 Nitrospinota bacterium | reverse complement strand
GTACTCCCTCCCGGAAAAAATCTTACTTTCCCCAAGGGGGATAGAGAAAACATGGATAGGGCAGGCAAAAGTATCGGGCTTTGTTCCAGGATTTCGACCCGGGAGTTCAAGCCAAGGTCTTGAGAGGAAATATCATTCGTCTCTTAAGATTAGCAGAGGCATAGGATGGTTGATGCTACCCCTAAAGGCGAGAAACGAGCCTTCTTCTCCGCCTCCCTCCTCTTTTTTATGATAACCCTCTTCCCCCTGTCTGTTCACCCCTACTCCACCTTCTCTTCTCTCCTCTCCTCCTTACCCCCCCTATCCCCGGCAGAGCGCCTGCAGAGGCTCCAGGAAGCGTACCGGCAGGTTGATCACCTTCCTGAGAAGGAGGAGAGACGTCTCCTCTTCCTGCTCGGGTACACCCATTTCTCGCTCCAGCAGTACGCAAACAGTACCACTTACTTCCGCCAGCTCTATGCCAGGGGTTATCCCCCCCTGGACGATTATGTCCTCTATTACCTGGCAGAATCGCTTCTGGCGCAGGATCGACTCTCAGAAGCTTCCTCCTGGTATCAAAAGCTGGTGACCCGGTTTCCTGCAAGCCTCCTGGCACAAACGGCACATCTCCGCCTGGCAGAGATCGCCTTTCGCAGCCAGGACTGGCCGCAGGCCCTGCGTCTTTACTCCAGGTACCTCCAACGCTATCCGAGAGATAAACACCATGGCCAGGTACACTATCAACGGGGGTTAACCTATCAAAAACTGGGGAAGATGGAGAAGGCGGTAGAGGAATGGCGTCATATCTGGATCGAGAATCCGACCGACCCGATGGCGGAAGAAGCTCGCCAGGCCGAAGAACAGTTGAGAAAAACGGCTTCCATTCCCCCCCCGGACCCCCGGCGTCTCTACCAGCGGAGCAATCTCCTCTATAAAGCTTCTCGCTTCCAGGAAGCACTGGACGGATACCGTGAACTCTGGTCCCGACTCACCGCTCCCTCCTGGCGAGAAAAGCTCCTCTACCGCATGGCCTGGTGCCAGTATTCCCTCTGGCAAAACGAGCAGGCGGTGAAAAGCTTTCAGCAATTCCGGAGAGAGTTTCCTCACAGTCGCTGGGCCGCAGAAGCAGAGTATACCCTGGGCAAGCTTTACCTCCGTCTCGAACAGCCCCAGGCTTTTCTTCGACTCAGTAAACGCCTCCTGCAACGCCATCCCCAGGATACGTATACCGAAAAACTCCTCTACCTGCTGGGGAATTTCTATGAAGAGCGCCAATCCTATTCAGAAGCTCTCCGCTACTTCCGACGGCTCCTCTCCCGCTTTCCCCGCAGCCGTTTCGTCGATGACACCCTCTGGCACATCGGCTGGATCCACTATCTTCAATCCCGGTACCGCCAGGCCATGCAAACCTGGAAGCGGCTACGCAAGAGTCACCCCCGTTCCCGCTATCTCCCGGATGTCCTCTACTGGCAGGGAAGGGCAGCCGCCAGGCTACGACGATGGACAGAGGCGGCACGGCTCTGGCAACAGGTACGCGCTCGCTATCCCCTGACCTTCTATGCGCAACAGGCGGAAAGACGCCTGCAAGCCCTGCTCCCTCACCTGCCAGAGGGGACGGTGGTCATGCAGAAAAAAACATCTTCCCCTCCTCCCGACTACCTGTGGCCAGGGGAAAAACCGGCTATCTCTTCCCCCAGGGTGCAAGAGCTCTGGTCTCTCCATCTTTTCCG
>RFHZ01000238.1 GCA_003696125.1 Nitrospinota bacterium | reverse complement strand
GTGTTTTATGTCGAGAGGCATTGATCAGATCTTTCAAAAGTGCCGCTCCTGCTCCCAGTGGTGAACTACGACCACCGATTACGGTAATACGATCCATGGTATCGGTCAGATAGCTTATCGCTTTCTCACTTCCGTGTACCGCCGCGAGGGGATGAGTCTCCTCCAGCAGTCTCGGAGCCACGGACAACCGGTGCCTGCCTTCTCCCCCTTCTGCCCTACCGATGAGTTTCACCACCTCGCCTCTCTGCTTCGCGCTGGCGATCTCTTCTACGGTAAGCGCCGTAATACCCTCGACAGTCACATCCTGTGGGCCAAAAGCCGTCCCCCAGATCCGGTTGGCGATCAGGATCAGCTTGTTTGCCGTATCCCAGCCCTCCACATCCAGGCGGGGATCGGTCTCCGCAATCCCCTGTTCCTGGGCCGCCTTTAAGGCCACCTCATAGGTGCACCCCTCGCTCTGCATGCGGGAGAGGATATAGTTGGTGGTGCCGTTCAAGATCCCTTCGATGGCGAGGATATGCGATCCGGCCAGGCAGACCTCACCCACATCGACGGTCGGCAGGGCTGCTGCCGTGGCGGCACTGATGTACACGCCGCATCCCTGCCGGCGGGCCAGTTCGTGGATCTCTCGATAGTAGAGGACCAGAGGCCCCTTGTTGGCGCTGACCACATCCATCCCCTGCTCCAGCGCACCGAGGAGATGTGTCCGTCCCGGTTCCCCATCGCTCAGGTTGGTAGGGGTCGCCTCTACCAGCACATCGGCCGGGATCTCCTGCATCACCTCCAGGCCGGTCATGCCGGGCCGGCCAAAGCCGGCAAAGGTCTCCACCGTCCCCCCCTCTCGGACATGGGAGAGAAGGGGGAGAAGAGGTAATCCTCCTTGGGAAGCAACGGCGGCTCCACCGATATCGACGGCAGCGGTCAATTCCAGGTGGAGTCCATAGCGGGTCTCTATCTCCGCTACCCGCTCTGCCAGCAGGGTGGTAAACGCCTGTCCTACCCGTCCGAAACCACAGAGGACAATTCGTCGTCGTCTCATCGCGCCTTATGCCTCCTCAATACCAGACCGTCATACTCTGCTCCGTCGATAAAGGCCTCCACGATCACCGGTCCCTCCATGGCAAATGCCTCTTCTAACGCTGCCCGGTACGACTCCGTATCCCGGGCCAGAAGGACCGGTACCCCGAAAAAGGTCTCTGCCGAAGCGTAGCGCTCATCATGCAAGGGAGTTCCGTACCGGGCAAATCCTTTCCGTTCCTGCTTGATACGGATCAACTCCAGGCTGTGATCGGCCAGGAGTACAAAGACGACATGCACACCGAGCCGGAGGGCGGTAGCCATCTCGCCGACCATCATCAGGAATCCCCCATCACCGGTCACGCAGGCCACCGGTCGTTCCGGGAGGCAGAGCTTGGCGGCAATGGCTGCCGGGATACCAAAACCCATGGACGACCAGCCGTTGGTCATGAGCTGGAGTCCCGGAGCCGGGGTGGGCCATTGCTGGCCGATCAGGTGGGTATGCGCCCCCACATCACAGGTCATGACCCCATCGGCAGGCAGGATCTCACGCAGAATGGAGAGGGCAGCACGGGGACCAAAGGTGCCGGCAGAGGGCTGAAGCGCTTCGAACATCCGCTTGCGTCGGCCGGCCAGGGCAGCCAGGTCCCAATCCTTCGCTGTCGGCTCTAAGGAAGCAAAGTGTTCCAGGCTGATGCGGAGATCGCCGACCAGATCGCAGGCCAGGGTATAAGAGGATCGATCGATATCGGCAGGAGTCGTATCGATATGGACCAGCGGCACCTCGGGCATCCAGTCCTCATAATTGAATTCGATCGGGTCATAGCCGATCCCAATAACCAGGTCGGCCTCCCCGTGCGTTTCGGCCACACGATCGCTCAGGGCGTGGAAGAGGACCCCGGCATAGCAGGGGTGATCCTCCGGGATTATCCCTTTGGCCATCGGGGTGAGGACCACCGGTACCCGGTGTCGTTCCGCTATCTGCCGTACCAGATCCCAGGCTTTGGCTCGCATCGCGGTCAGCCCGACGGCCAGGAGGGGACGGCGGGCCTGGCGGAAGAGGGTGATGGCCTGATCCAACAGTTTAGGGTCTGGAGGGGACACCGGCGAGGGAGCGGGTGGGGTGAACTCTCCGGCAGCGGCCGCCTGTTCCCCGATATCGGCCGGGAGACCGATATGGACCGGACCCGGCACCTCGCTGGTGGCGATCTGTACCGCCTGGTACAGGGTCTCATCGACTCGATCCGGCTTCAGGCGTGTCGTCCATTTGGTCAGGGGACGGTACAGGGCCTGATGATCGATCGCCATCTGCAGCTTGCGTCCCAGCATGGCCTCTGGCGGTTCGGTGGTGAAGGCCAGCAGCGGGGAGCGATCGAGGAGGGCTCCCCCCACACCGGTGCTCAGGTTGGTGGCTCCGGGTCCAAAGGTACCGTAGCAGGCACCAGGCACACCGGTGAGACGGGCACAGACGTCGGCCATAAACCCTGCACTCGCCTCGTTACTCACCAGGACAAACTCTACGCCACCGGTCCGCATCGCTTCCATGTAAGGGATCCACGGTCCGCTGGGAATGCCAAAGACGTAGCGTACCCCGAGTTCACGGAGGAGTTCTACCAGGCGTTCGGCGACTGATACCATTGCTTTCTCCCTGTTTGACAAGTATTCATGGGGAAGAGATTCTGTCTCAGCAGAGGTAATCTACTTCTTTGCTCCCGGTGTGTCAATAAAATTCTCTTTTGCTGGGGAAGGGGAAATCCTTGAGAGGTAAGTGAAAAATCAGCTATAATGAGTGATTGCGATTAGCTTGACAATGTTACATTTGCATTTTACCGCAGAGCACGCTGAGGGCGTAGAGGGTATTTCTTGGAGATAAATTTCAAAAACTCCATTCCCCTCTGCGTTCTCTGCAAACTCTGCAGAACGGTAAGGAGACTCTTTATGTTTAAGGTTCAAGACTTTGTGGAAGCTCGACTCTACGATAGCACAGAGGACGTTATCCAGGATGCGTTGCGTCATTTGCTACGTGCCCGCCCTAACCTGCGTATCCAACTTGCTGTGCATCGTTACCAGAAAGAGGGCATTTCTTTGGCAAAGGCGGCTAGTCTCGCTGGCGTAAGCTGGGCTCAGATGAGAGAGATACTGGTCGAGGCTGGTATCCAGCCTCGACTCGGCCCAGAAACTTTGGAAGAAGCGGAGCAAGAAACCCAAGCCTTACGAAGGTATTTCCAGAAGCAATCATGAGTGCTATCGCCAACACTACAGTGGTATCAAATTTCGCCGGTATAAGCCAACTGAATCTGTTACACCGATTGTATGGTACCCTATATCTCCCTCTTGAGGTCTACGAAGAAATACAGGTTGGACTAGAAGAAGGCTACCTCTTCTACGCAGATATTGATCAATGGATTTATCCCTTCGCCGAGGACGGTTGGATACGACTGGTCAGCATGATCGACGAGCAAGAACTACGCCTCTTCGGCACCCTGTTATCACGTTTACACCGGGGAGAAGCGGCCTGTTTAACAATTGCTAAACACCGGGGGTGGCTATTGCTTACCGACGACAGGGCTGCACGGCATGAGGCTACTCGTTTAGATGTTCTCTTCTCAGGTTCTGTGGGATGTTTGGTTATGGCCGTTGAGAATAATCTGTGTCCGCTAGAGCAAGCCAATAGCTGGTTGAGTGAAATGATCCAGCGGGGTTACTGGTCCCCTGTTACTGACCTGACAGTGTTGCTTAAGCAAAGGCCATAGTACGAAGGTGAAGAAATATCCATATTCACAAGCCAGTACCACTATCATCCACCATGATCTCCTCGCCTTTGTAAGCGTCTCGATCCTCAGACACAGGTCAGGGGAAGAGAGAGCAGACCAGGTCTTCCTCAGGAAAACAGGAGGAGGGAATGGATAACCAGGATAAGAAAATAGAGGAAGGCCAGGCCATGTAAGGCGATAAAGGCCATGCGGAACTGCTGGAGGATGGCAAGAAACCAGGTGCAGATCCCGGTTGTCCCCATCTTAAGGATAACAAACAGGGTCGTGCTCTGGCTGAGGGCCCAGGCCATGATCGGGTTGGCTTCACTGCCGCCATAGCCAAGATGCAGGAGGGTAAAGAGGGCATCGAGCACAGAGCAGAGGGCGGTGAAAATCACCAGGAGAGTTACCCGGGGGGCAGGGCAGTCCACATAGGCATTCCGGCCTTCATGGGCTCGACGGAATCCCCTGCGTCGTCCATGGAATCGGAAAGCACTCCAGAAAGAAGTAGGACGTGCACGACGATCAGCCAGTTGTCGCCGCTCCCGGAAAACCGTAGGCGTAGTCATAGCATCCCAT
>RFHZ01000237.1 GCA_003696125.1 Nitrospinota bacterium | reverse complement strand
GGTGCTACCGTGTGAATCGTTTCCAGTCCCCGTCTTAGTTCCATCTGTTCGATACCTGCGGTGCCGATCACACTCACCCGGATGGTGGGAGGTTCGGTTACGCCAAACTCCTCTCCCATCCAGTGCTCTCCACAGCGTACCATCAGCAGGATACGCTCACCCGTTGTGCCATAGACTCGCCGCTGCTTCAGGGCCTCCCAGAGGGCCTCCCGTGTCAACTCCCGGGCATAGATACAGGTGAGGCCGCCATAGACCCCGAATTGCGAAGCCCCGGGATAGCTGGCTCCCGGTCGGCCTTTGTGTCCATCGCTGTTGGCCACGACCCCCACTCGATATCCCCGGCGCAGGGCCTCTTCCCAAAACCATTCAAAGGTACCCCAGGCAGAGTGAATCTCGATGACCGGTTCCAGGGCGGGATCGAAGAAGTCGAGATTGGCACGGCGTCCCCCGATATGGGGAACCAGGATCACCTCTTGTCCCCGCAGGCGCTCGTAGAGCACAGGCAGAGGATAGCAGTCGGTCTCCTGATCCGATTTGTCCGCAACCTGCCAGTGACTGCTCCGGAAGATCGGTGCCCGATCGGCCAGGAAGAAGACATTGCGATCCCCCCCGGCACAGGTATTCCCCGACCATTCGTACCCGAGGAAGGTGACAAAACGCCCCGGTTCGTAGAAATGCTGCACACACCGCTGAATCTCTGCCCACACCTCTGCGGTGATCTGGAAGTCGTTTCCCTGATGTCCACAGAAGTCGATACCGCTTTTCTCTTTAGCAAAGCGGAAGTAGTCTTCCACGCTGTTGGTCCCCACCGTCTCCTCGCTCTGCCCGTGCAGATCCCCCCAGTACGGGCGGAACAGAGGAGGGGTCGATCGACAGACGAGGGGATTGCTCTCGGCCGAGAATCCCTGCTCCTTATCCTCGACCCGTATCCGGTACACACCGGGTTGGGAGAAACGGAGGCCGGAAAAACGATGGCATCCCTGATCGTCAGGGGTAAAACGATAGGTAGAGGGGAGTCCCTGCACCGGGATTTCGGCCGCAAAAGTCACGTTACCGGTGTATCCTGCGGCCGGGTTTCCCCAGCGATCTTCTGCTTTGACCAGCATCCAGGCCTCTTCGTCCGGGGTGACCTCTGCAGGGAGAATGGCCACCAGTTTTGCCGCCGGACCGCTGATGATCTCGAGGGTTGGGGTATCGGGAAGGTGGATGTACTGTTCGGTACCAAAGCAATCGACCACCACGCGAAACTCGAAGGTCTTCTCACAGAAGGTCTGGGCCCGGCTCCCTGGTGATCCCTGGCTTCGGTCCCCATAGATGATGGTGACCGTATCCCCGGGCGAGAGGTATCCGTCGTACACATCGATCACGATTCCTTTGGGCCAGGGACGGATATAGGCCTTGGGATCGTAGCGTACACGGAGCGATGCCTGACCGGTGGTGGTGACGGTGAGGTAGTCTGGCGCCTGGGGATCTTCCAGTTGTGGCCGCCCCCAGTCACAGGCGGTACGGACACAGACCACAATGGTCCCTCCATCGTCTACCCCGTATTTCCCAACGTGATAGGTCAGGGTCCAGGTTCCATAGGTCCCTGCAACCACCGGTGTTACCGGATCCAACTCCGCCCATCCCACATATTCCCGAATCCATGCCGTATCCATTACTCTCCCCTCTCCTTATTGTCTTTATGCCGTATGGCCTGTTGTTGTGGGTAGATCATCACGAGAGATCGTGAAGCCAGGAATGAGCAACACTCCAAAACTCACCTTCAAGTATCCTGTCTTGAAGGCTGGTTCAGAGATGAGGCCTCAGGTTAGCCATAGAAGGTCCTTAGGGAGCACTATAGCGGGGAAGAGAATGGGTGTCAAGGGTAAAGGAGTCGGCGATTGCTCTTATCAGCAGTCGGAATAGGGTAAGGAAGAGGCGTTATTGCTGAGGAGTTAAAAAAAAGAGGGTAGCTCCCCTTCCCGGGGCCTACCCTCTGTATAGGCCGTGTTGGACTTGAACCAACGACCTCTGCCGTGTGAAGGCAGCGCTCTCCCTCTGAGCTAACGGCCCTCTCTTGTGTTAACCATACTATAGCATACTCACCGCAAATTGCAACCGATTTTTTGCAGGGGTATCTGTTTCATTTTCGTGGCGTCGTTTGGCTCCAGAGACGACATTGTGCTGCCCAATGACGATGGGTTCACCCTTACCTTGTAAGAGGAGTTTAGTCGTGACCCCAGAGGAACGGCTATTCGGCATCGCGGTTGAAACCGCTCCGACAATAGACACCCGGTGGTCATAGCGCAGGGTATCCGTGCCGAAGCCATGCCGCTTATCACTTGGTCAAAGTGGTCTCCTCATGGACTTGAGCCAGATACCTACGCTTAAAGAAATTCCTTGACTCTCTATCCTGTCTATGATATTTTTGGCAAAATTTAGGCTAACGTATAGAGGAAGGGAGGTCTGCTACACCGGTATAGAGTTTAAGCCGAGACACAAGAAGGGGCAAACCTTAAGCAGGGAGGGAGGGGAGATGTTACGAGGGAACCTTTGGGGGAAAGGCATCGTTATCGCAGTGCTCCTGCTCACCTTAGGCTTTACGCTCTTACCAGGACCGGTATACGCGAAGAAGAAGATCCTCAAGATTGGACACCTTAAAGAGCCTGATACCTTAGATCCGTATACGAGTACTTTGGGACAGACTCAGGGAATTGTGCGGTTTATCTATCGGGGACTGACCCGATTTAAGATCACACCGGATAACAGAGTTACCACGGCTGAGGTCGAGCCGGATATGGCGGAAAGCTGGTCGACGAATGAGGAGGGGACGGTCTGGACGTTCAAGCTCCGCAAGGGGATTCAGTGGCACAAGGGCTTTGGAGAATTCACGGCCGAGGATGTAAAGTTCTCTATCGAGCGGGCCAAGGATAGATCACTGAAAGGGAATCGGTTTGCCAAAAATTTCAGCGTCATCAAAGGAGTAAAGGTTCTCGATAGATACACGGTGCAGATCACTCTGCATAACTATGACCCGGTCTTTCTACTCCGGATGGTCGGGTATCAGCAGGGCTATATGCTCAGCAAGAAAGCGGTGACAAAGTATGGAGAGGATTACGCCTGGAATCCGATCGGCACTGGTCCCTTCTATTTTGTCCGCCACATCCCCCGCGAGAAGGTGATCTTGAGAGCGAACAAGAAGTACTACTTTGGTCGACCCCAAATCGATGAGGTTCATTGGTTTGATGTTCCAGAGGACGCCACCAAGCTGATCGGTTTGGAGAAAGGTACCTTTGACATTATCTATCCCAACGTGGTCACGCCTGATGTCGTCGAACAGGCAGCCAAGATGGGAGCGGTTATCGATAAACGGGGACCGGGAGGACAGTACCGCTTCTATATCAACTACACCAAACCCCCCTTTGACGATATTCGGGTGAGACGAGCCCTACTCCACGGTATCGATAGAGAAGCCATCGTTAAAACGCTCTATCCTAAAGGACTCGCCAAGATTGCAGACAGCCCTCTGCCTCCTGGCTATTTTGGCCACATTCCGGTGGAAATGCCAGAGTACAACCCGGCCCTGTCCCGACAGTTGCTGAAGGAAGCCGGTTATCCGAATGGCATCACCATCAAGAATTACTATATCACCAAGTCGTTCCACTACCCCAAGATCATGGTGATTGTCCAGGAGCAATTGAAAAAAGCCGGTTTCAATATCGAGCTGCAGATGGTCGAACATCCGACCTATCACAAGTATATCCGTATGAATCTCAACCCCTTCGTGTTGTACGGAGGTACACGCCTGACCGATGGAGATGTCTGGCTGACGCTCTTTTTCCACTCGAGTGAAGCACCGGATCCGAAAACGGGCAACATGGGGACCAACTTTGCCCATTACAAGGAGATCGATGAATTGCTCGAGCAGGCGCGAAAAGAGCGGGACCCGAAGAAGCGAGCTGCGTATTACCATAAGGCGCAACGCCAGATTATGGCCGATGCGGTCAACCTGCCTATCGTGGATGTCCCGAATATCACTCTCCGCAATCCTAAACGAGTCGCTAGCCCCTTTGACCCTGAATACGGGGAGTTTGCCCTACACTATTTCTATAATTACCCGGAAATGCTTACCATCAAAGAGTAAGCAGGGGAAGTGGTAACGGAGAGGGCCTACTATGAGGCAGGGCGGACTTTGGTTCGCTCTGCCTGTGCTGTAAGCGTCAGATAAGGGGAATCGGGTGTTTCAGTACATCATCAGACGCTTACTCGTAACGATTCCGATGTTGATCGGCGCGATGAGCCTGGTTTTCTTTGCCATGCGCATCCTTCCTGGTGACCCGTGTATCGCTATGCTGGGGGATGAAGCCACTCAGGAGGCTCTAGCAGACTGTATAAGGAACTTGGGTCTTGATCGGCCCCTGTACGTCCAGTATGCAAACTATATCTGGCGGTCGTTACAGTTCGATTTCGGGCGTTCTCTCTTCTTCAACTATACCGTGGCCAGTTATATCGGAAGGATGTTCCCTCACACCTTTCTCCTCGTCTTGGCCAGTACCTTGGTCTCCCTGGTGCTCGGCATACCGGCTGGGATCTTCTCTGCCCTAAACCGACGCAACCTGCTCATCGACTATACCTCACGTATCCTTTCCCTGATCGGTCTCTCCATCCCGGTCTTCTACTTTGGTATCTTGCTCTTAATCCTGTTCTCTTTGCGTCTAGACCTTTTTCCTCTTATCGGAGGAGGGGACTTAGAGACCGTCTTAGATATGCTGTTCAGCGGTGAAGTTCTGGAATATCCCACCGACTTTGTGGAAGCGGTAGGAGATGTATTACTGCATTTGGCCTTACCGGCATTCGCCCTCGGCTTTACCCTGGCCGCAACCGTTACCCGACTGGCCCGATCAGCCATGCTGGAGGTTATCAGTCAGGATTACATCCGAACGGCTCGTTCCAAGGGATTGCCCGAGCGGATCGTGATGTACAAACATGCGCTGCGGAACATGTTGATCCCTCTTGTCACCGTCATCGGTCTGTTTGTCGGAATCCTCCTTGCCGGTGCAGTGCTGACCGAGACGGTCTTTACGCGACCAGGGCTCGGCAAGATGCTCATTGATGCCATTGGTGCTCGTGACTATCCGCTCGTTCAGGGGGCAGTGACTGTGTTTACCATGACGATCATCCTGGTAAACCTCATCGTCGATATCCTATACGCCTGGATCGATCCACGGATCAGTTATCGCTGAAGGAAGGAACAGGTATGGGGTTCTCAAAGAGCTCCTTTGGGATAAGAACGCTCCTCTCGATCGCTACGGCGCGGCAATCAAAGGTGGAGGGGATTTCTAAACGGCGGATTCGCCGGTACCTACCGCTCGTGTTTGGGTTGTGGATCGTTCTGACTATGGTCATCATCGCTATTATTGCTCCCTGGATTGTGCCCTATAGTCCCTCGGCTCAATACCCTGACTATGTCCTTAAAGGACCGAGCAGCCGGCATCTCCTCGGTACCGATATGTACGGCCGGGATCTGTTAAGCCGTATTATTTGGGGAACCCGGGTGTCTCTAGAGGTGGGGGTAAGTTCGGTCGTTCTGGGTTTTCTTATCGGTACCCCTCTCGGAATCATTGCTGGCTATTTCGGTGGCAAGATTGAAGCGCTGATCATGCGCATGACAGATATCATGCTCGCCTTCCCCCTCCTTCTGCTGGCGCTCATCATCGTGACCGTTTTGGGTTCGAGTCTCACTAACGAAATTATTGCTATCGGCGTAGGGCTGATTCCCAACTTTGTTCGACTATCCCGTAGTCTGGTCCTCTCCCTCAAAGAAAATGAGTTTATCATGGCTGCCCAAGCGGCAGGCAGTAGTAATCTCCGTATCATGATACGTCACCTCTTTCCCAATATGGTGGCCACCCTGATCGTGATGGCTTCACTCTACGTTGCGAGTTCTATCCGTGTCGAGGCTGGGTTGAGCTTTCTCGGACTTGGCGTGCCCCCTCCAACACCTAGTTGGGGGAATATCTTGAGTGAAGGTCGACAGTACATCAAGTGCTGTTCCTGGATCACCACCTTCTCTGGCCTGGCAATCATGATCGCTGTCTTAGCCTTCAACATCGTGGGAGATGCCATTCGGGACATTCTCGATCCTCGATTACGGGGAGAAGACTTGTAAGGGATAATCGCCTCTCATCCCAACTTCGCCGGTTACCGGTGCTATTTTTCAGTGTCAATTCGTTACTCAATAGACCACGATGAAAATACGGGCAGG
>RFHZ01000236.1 GCA_003696125.1 Nitrospinota bacterium | reverse complement strand
TCTTCTTCATCGTCTTCTTCAACACCTTTGAAGGGGCCCGCAGCGTGGACCAGGACCTGATCAATGCGGCCCGCCTGCTCGGAGCCAATCGCTGGCAGGTGATGAAGACGGTGGTGATTCCGAGTACACTTGCCTGGACCTTTACCGCCCTTACCCCATCGATCAGCTTCGCCCTCATCGGTGTAGTCATCGGGGAGTTTATCGGCGGAGAGTCAGGGATAGGGTACCTGATCATCCTCTCCCTGGCCACCCTGGAAGCGGCCGATATGATGGTCTCGCTGATCATCCTGGCCGTGGTGGGGATTGCCCTGGCCCTCTGCATTCAGCGGATCGAGAGACGACTGCTGCGGTGGAGCCCCAAGTACCTGGAAGTCTAAATTGGCCCCCATGAAAAGAGGATCCCTAAAGTTCCGCCCTATCGATGTGGCGATAGGGATCGGCCTGTGTAGTTTCTCCCTGCTGGCCCTCTGGGCCAGTCAGCGGCAGTTCTGGATCTGGGATTACTGGGTCAGAGAGACGTTTCAAGCGCACCGTTTCCCGGGATTGTACGCCTGGATGCACTTTCTGACCCGGTTCGGAGAAGGGATCTGGATCGCTCCCCTCCTCCTGCTCAGCATGATCTTCCTCTGGTGGCAGGAAGCCAGACGCCAGGCGCTCTTCTTTCTCCTCTACACCATCACCTTTGCTCCCCTGCCCACCCTCTTGAAGCTACTCGTCAGCCGTCCCCGTCCCAAATTCGTGACCAAGCAGGCGGCAACCGGTTACGGTTTCCCCAGCGGTCACGCCTTTGCCGCCCTCGCCTTTTACGGGCTACTGGCCTATCTGGCCAGCAAGCGGTGTTCATCCCGCCCCATACGCTGGCTCGTCATCTCGCTCTGTATCGCCATCATCCTGGCCGTGGGAGCGAGTCGCCTCTATCTCCAGAAACACTGGTTAAGCGACGTCATCGGAGCCTACCTCGGCGCCGGAACCTATCTTCTCCTCGCCATTCGCTGGCTGGAAAGCTCGCAAGACAGTGGAGGGGAAGAGAGGGAAGCGATCAACGATGATGTTCTCCCGGGTCGCTGACCGCCGAATCCCCTCCTTATCGCCTTCGCGAGCGAGGAAAGCTGATCATGTTCGCCAGATGGCGATAGCCTCCCGGAACCCCGGCACGCAGTTGGCGATACCAGGAGAGACAGGTGTAGAGGTAGGTCCCCTGGCCATAGCTGGCGAGCAGGTATCCTCCCTGTAACGGTTCCTCTCCAGGATCTGCCGTTTCCAGCAGGGGAAGGAACTCCGGTCCCCAGGACTCTGGAAAGTAGAGGCCCCGTTCCTGCACCCAGCCTTCCCAATCGCTTTCCTCCAGGGGATTGGGAAAGGTGAAGAGGGGGTGTGAGGGGTGGAGCACCTTTATCGGAGCCTGCTGATTGGTGACCCGCTTGCGGGAAAGCTGCAAAGGGTAGGGAGCGTACGGCGGGTGGCCATGCTCCTCGTTCCACTCCCAGATCTTATGATAGAAGACAACGAGATGTCCCCCCTGGTAGACGTAGTCGAGTACCCGCCGGTTGTTGGCCACCAGATCCTTCCGGACCAGATAAGCCCGGATATCCACCAGGATGGTGTCGTAAGCCGACAGGTCTCCCTGACTAAGGGCTTGAGCATCAAGCAGCGTGTAAGGGACACCGAGCTGCTGAAGCGCCATCTCCAGCGTATCATCATAGCTACGGATGATTCCCACCCGGATCCCTGCAGCCACCACCACCGGAAAGGCACGGATCCGGTATCTGTCCGAAACGATCCGCTGTTCCGCGGTATCGAGCTCTCCCCACACCGCATATTCTCCCGGGGAGAGCGAGGCAGGAGGGATGACCCAAAACTCCTGGGTTCGCTCCTCCCCGTAATAGGTGAAGCGGTAGGAGGAGGTGGCCGGCTCTGCACT
>RFHZ01000235.1 GCA_003696125.1 Nitrospinota bacterium | reverse complement strand
TGGGACCTCAGAGATCGATAACATCGGGGGTGTATGGGCCTTTCAGGTCCAGCTCTCTGATACCCTGATGGGACCGGTGATGGCCAATACACCCCCGATGTTATCGATCTCTGAGGTCCCACCGGTCGGGTCCACAATCGGGACGTGGACTTCCTCCTCGACCTTACGAGTAACCGGAACAGCGGTCAGGGAAGTGGGACCCAGAATCGCCACCACCTGATCGACATCGGCCAGCTTGGAGAGGGCGGCCAGAGCCGCATCGGTCCTCCCCTCGGTATCTGCACTGATCAGTCGAATCGGCCGCCCTAAAGGCCCACCAGCCTGATTGATCTCCTCCAGGGCGACCTTCGCCCCTTCCATGATGTTCGGTCCCACCCAACCGGCCGGACCGGTGAACGGTTCCAGGATACCTACGGGAATGGGAGCCTCCTGGGCTGGAAGTGCTTTTCCCGTAAAGAAGAGCAGGACGAGGATACCCAGACCGAGGCCACCCCATGTCATCATTCTTCTCCTCATGGCACACCTCCTCTTCGTCAAATAGGGAAACATGCAAGGGAAAGCCAGCCGCCATTATAGAACCCTTCTCTTCCAGGAGTCAAGTCTCGATTGCTCCTATCAGGCAAGACCTGCAATGCGGGCAGCGGCTGTCGTGAAGATATCCCCTCTATTGCGCCGGAGGCCCTCCCGCTGACAAGCATAGCAACAGAAAGGATAGCAAAACTCCCTCGGAAAATACCCACTTTTTTTGCTTGATTCACAGGGGAAATGCTCTATGATAAGGACGAGAGCCACTGTTCTTCATAGACCCCTCATGGCAAGAGAAAGGAGAGACCATGCCTGATCCTCTGGTGCATATCGAGCAGATTGCCGACCAGATTGTGGAGTACTGCAAAGCCCTTGTCCGCATCCCCACCGTCAATCCTCCCGGGGACCACTACGAAGACCTCTGCCAGTACCTGCTCACCACGCTGCAAGGCCTCAACTGCCAGGTGGAACTGGTCCGGGTGCCCTCTTCCCGCGCCGAAGAACTCTATCCCTGGGGAAAAGACTATCCCCGGGTGAGTGTCATCGGCAGGTACCTGGGAAGCCGCTCCCAGCGGGCTGGCCTGCATTTAAGCGGTCATTTCGATGTTGTTCCTCCGGGGAAGGGCTGGACCAAGGATCCGTTTCAACCGGTGCTGGAGGATGGAAAGCTTTACGGGCTGGGTATTTCGGACATGAAGGGAGGGATTGCCAGCATTCTTGGGGTAATCCAGACCCTGGCCGACCTCCGTATCGAGTTAAGCGGGGACCTGACCTTCTCCTTCACACCGGACGAAGAGACGGGGGGACACGGGGGAGTCGGGTACCTGGCAGAACAGCGCCTCATCCAGGCGGATTATGGGATCATCACCGAACCCTCACAACCCCATCTGGTAAAGATCGGTCATCGCGGCGTCCTCTGGGTCGAGTTTGTCACCCGGGGCAAGACCGCCCATGGCAGCGTACCCTACAAAGGGATCAACGCCTTTGAGAAGATGGTCAAGATCGCTTTGGGTCTGCAAGAGCTGGAAAAACGCCTGCACAAAAAGCAGACAGCCTTCCCGGTGATCGAACCGGAACAGCGACACCCTTCCCTCATGATCGGGGGAGTGGTGCGGGGCGGAGTCAAGACCAATGTGGTCCCTGACGAATGCTTCCTGAGCATCGACCGGCGCCTGATTCCTGAAGAGACGGTGCAGGAAGCCTATGCCGAGATCCAGGAGGTGATAGCCCGATTGCAAAACGAGGACCCGGAACTCCGGGTAGACCTCTCCACCCCGCTGCGTATCGAACCGGCGCATGTGCCGATCGACCATCTCCTCTGCACCACCGTAGCCACCAGCCATGAGGAGATCTACGGGAAGAGCCCGCAGCGGGTCATCTCACCCGGATTTGCCGATTCGCACTACCTGGTACGGAACCTGGGTATTCCCACCATCACCTATGGTCCTGGAACCATCAGCATGGCACATGCCCCTGACGAGTATATCATCCCGGATGACCTGGTGAAGGCGACACAGGTCCTTACCCGGGTAGCCCTCCAGCTCTTAGCATGAGCTTCCCTACGGCTCTCAGACCAGATGCGGCAAAGAGCTGACCGGTTGAGGACTTCTGGGAGAGCAGGGTTATCGATCGTGTCTTTCAGCGGAAAGGAATCGCAGCCATGAGGAGAAGAGAGAATCCGTATCTGAACTATGACCAGCAGATGCTCGGGGATATCTATACGGCAGGAGAGGCCATGGATAATCTGATCACCCTCTGTGACGATTTTGGCTCCCGCTTCGGCGGAACCGAGGGGGAACGACAGGCCGTGGCCTTTCTGCGAGAGAAATTCACCGGGTACGGCCTCTCCAACGCCCATCTCGAACCGTACACCTATAACGGCTGGATCCGGGGAGAAGCCTGTCTCGAAATCCTGGAGCCGATCCAGCGCACCATTCCCTGCATCTCCCTCCCCTACTCTCCCCCGGCCCAGATCCAGGGAAAGCTGCTCTACTTGAGAGAGGGGGGACCGGACGACTTTGCCCGCCAGCATGACCAGATCCGTGGCAAGATCGTCATGGTCACCAGCAAGAATCCCCCCCAGCTTTCGCGCTGGGTACACCGCTCTGAGAAGTACAACCGCAGCGTGGTGGCCGGAGCTGTCGGCTTCATCTTCATGAATCACTATCCGGGCCTGGGACCGGCAACCGGGAGTATTGCCGGCAACCGGGAGGCACTCATCCCCGGGATCTCTGTCTCCAAGGAGTGGGGAGAATTCCTCGTGCGCCTGGCCGAAAGGAAGGGAGAGGTGACCTTACGGATTACGACGACCGACAAAACGGAGCCGATGCAGTCCTGGAACGTGGTGGCCGAACTCCCCGGACAGCGCTATCCGGACGAACTGGTGATCATCGGCTCCCACTACGATGGACACGATATCTCCCAGGGAGCCGAAGATCCGGCCTCGGGCATGGTTGTGGTCCTGGAAGCGGCCCGTGTGCTGGCCAAATACGCCCGGGAAGCTTTAGACCGGACGGTACGCTTCATCGGATTTGGCAATGAGGAGATCGGACTGATCGGGGCACGGGAATACGTGAAAGCCCACCAGGACGAGCTCTCCCGTATCCGTTTCATGCTCAACCTGGACAGTGCAGGGGGACGAAAACGCAAAGGGATCGTGCTGAACCAGTGGCCAGAGCTGGAACCGCTCCTGCAAGAGGTGGCCGCCGAGATGGTGGCCGAGATGCCGATCGGACAGCAGACCAGCGCCTTCTCTGATCACTTCCCCTTCTTCCTGGAAGGGGTACCGACCGGGATGATGGGGGATGCGGAGACGCCCCGGGAAGGACGCGGTTTTGGACACACCGCCTTTGATACGGTGGATAAGGTCCTCCTCTCCAATCTCCGGGAGGCCGCCGCCAATGTCTGTCGAGTCGTCCTCCGGATCGCCAACCATGCCGCGTGGCCGGTCAAACGCCGCTCCCCGGAACAGGTCAGGACCCTGCTGGAGAGTGATGCCAACCTGGAGATCATGCGCCTGCGGGAGGCGGTGGAAAAACTCTATCAAGAGCGAGGGAAATAGGAGTCAGGAGGGAAGAGCAGAGTGGAAGCACAGACCGAAAGACTGCCGCTGAGCGGCATCCGTGTGCTGGATATCGGCACGCTGATCGGGGGACCGTTTGGGGCCAGCCTGCTGGCCGAATTCGGAGCCGAGGTGATCAAGGTCGAGCAGCCGGGGGTGGGGGATCCGATGCGAACCCTGGGTGGGGTCTATCAGGGGGTAGGGTTGTACTGGCTGGAATTTGCCCGCAACAAGAAGTCGATCACCCTGAATCTGCGGGAAAAAGAGGGACAGGAGTTGTTAAAGCGTCTGGTAAAGGTCTCTGATGTCCTGATCGAGAACTTCCGGCCCGGCACCCTGGAGCGCTGGAACCTCGGGTACGAGGAACTCCACGCCCTCAATCCTCGTCTCATCCTGGCCCGCGTCTCCGGCTTTGGACAGACCGGTCCGTATCGCGATCGCTACGCCTTTGATCGTATCGCGACCGCCTTTGGTGGTCTCACCTATGTCACCGGCTTTCCAGAAACCCCACCGGTACGGCCCGGCTTTAATGTGGCCGACTATATGGCCGGGATCTTCAATGCCCTGGCCGTCATGATGGCCCTGTACCACCGGGATGCCCGGCAGACAGGCGAGGGACAGGTCATCGATCTGGCTCTCTATGAACCGATATTCCGGATCTCGGCTCTGGTCCAGGCCTATGATAAGCTGGGAAGGGTACGGGAACGCACCGGGAATGTCAACCCGCATATTGCGCCGGCCGAGACCTTTCAGACCAGGGATGGACAGTGGATCGTGCTGATCGCCGGCACGGATAACATCTGGCGACGCCTGGCCCGGGCCATGGGACGGGAAGAGCTGGCCGATGATCCCCGCTATGCCACCATGACCAAGCGGGTAGAGCACATGGAGGAGTTACACCGGCTCATCGGGGAATGGGTCCAGACCTATAACGCAGAGGAGGTAAGCCAAATCCTGGAAGCGGCCGGGGTGCCAGCCACCCGCATGTACAGCATCGCCGATATCTTTGCCGACCCCCACTACCAGGCCCGGGAAAACCTGGTGGAGGTCGAAACACCACAACTGGGAAAGATCAAGATGAGCGGCGTGATCCCCAAATTCTCTCGTACCCCGGGCCGCATCCGCTGGGCCGGACCAGACCTGGGAGCGCATAATGAGGAGATCTATCAGGGACTCCTGGGGCTCTCTGCCGAGACGCTGGCAGAGTACAAGAGCCGGGGTATCATCTAGCCATAAGCTCTTTCTAACCTTTTTGCCCTCTGAGTCACCCTAAAGGCATGACCGGAAAAACTCTTTACCGCCGAGCACGCAGAGAGCACCAAGAGGAATAAGCCTAAAAACTCTGCGGGCTCGGCGCCCTCGGTGGTGTAAAACCTGGAGGCAGCACTGCATTCTGAGGATAGAAAAGTGTTCAAAATGTTGGTTATAGTCACTTAAGCAGGGAGAGGAGCAAATGACTGCTGAGCGAAGTTTTCGTATCATTGATCTCAGCGTTCCCTTACGTAACCACGCCTTTGAATCTGCTCCCGCCGAGATCACCTACTTCACCCATCGCGATACGGCCCGCCGCTGGGCCAGGATCTGGGGGATCGACCCTGATGTGCTTCCCGATGGGTTAGGAGCAGCCAACGAGCGTATCCAGCTTACCCCCCACTCCGGGACCCACGTCGATTCCCCTTATCATTACACCCCGGTCTCTGCCGGAAAACCGGCCCGTACCATCGACCAGGTTCCCCTGGAGTGGTGTTACGGCGACGGGGTGGTGCTCGACATGACCCACAAGAAGGCAGGAGAAGGGATCAGTGCGGCCGAGGTGCAGGCGGCACTGCACAAGATCGGGTACACCCTCAAGCCGTTTGATATCGTCCTCATCCGCACCGATACGGACAAGCGGTACGATAAGCCTGACTACATGGAGGCCCAGCCGGGCATGACGCGAGAAGCCACCCTCTGGCTGCTGGATCAGGGGATCAAGGTCATCGGCATCGATGCCTGGGGGCTGGACCGCCCCTTTTCCGTCATGGTGCAGGACCTCAAGGCCGGGCACGTTACAGCCTTCTGGGAGGCACACTATGTGGGACGGGAGCGCGAGTACCTGCAGATCGAGAAGCTGGCCAATCTCGATCAACTCCCCTACCCCTTCGGCTTCAAGGTCGCCTGCTTCCCGGTCAAGATCGAACGGGCCAGCGGGGGATGGTGCCGGGCGGTGGCGATCATAGAAGGAGCTACTTCTCCCGCATAAAGGCAAAGCCTTTCATAAAGCTCTTCTGCATCAGGAAAAAGATGAGCAGGGGGGGAAGCATGGCGATCAACACCCCGGCCATGATCACCCCCCAGTTGTTCATCGCCTCGGTGTTGATCAGCATCTTAATCCCGATCTGTACCACCTTCATGTGATCCTTGTTCACCACGATCAGAGGCCAGAGGTACTGGTTCCAGATATAGACGAATTCGATCACCACAAAGGCACCGATCGTGTTCTTGGACAGGGGAATCAGGATCTGGACGAGAAAACGGATGGGACCACACCCATCGATCTTGGCCGCATCGGTCAGCTCATCCGGGATGGTCAAGAAATGCTGCCGGAAGAGAAAGGTTCCGGTGGCACTGGCCAGGAAGGGGACGATCAGCCCCCAGTACGTATCGACCCATCTGAGATCAGAGACGATCTCAAAGAGGGGAACGATGCGCACCGGGATGGGGAGCATGAGGGTGACCAGGATCAGGAAGAACCAGAACCGTTTTCCCCAGAAGCGAAAATGGGAGAAGGCAAATGCCGCCATGACCGAGATGATGAACTTCCCCAGCGTCACCATGATGGCACAGTAGGCGCTGTTGAACATCAGGCGTCCCAGATTCACCTGGTTCCAGGCTTGGCCATAATTGCCATAGTGGGACCCGGGAAGCAGCTTGGGAGGATAGCTGAAGACCTCTACCGGGCTCTGGGTGCTGATGATGAACCCGAAGATCACCGGGGCCCCTACTGCCAGGACGGCAACGATCAGGGCCAGATGGGTAAAGAGATGATACCTGCGAACCAGTCTCTTGTACATTACTGATAATGCACCCTTCTTCCCGAGGTTCCAAATTGAATAAGGGTCAAGACCACCACCAGGACAAACAGGACCACCGACTCGGCCGCGGCCAGGCCAGAGTTATGATTGATAAACGCCTCCTTGTAAAGATCATAGATCAGGATGTTGGTGGCGTTGGCCGGTCCCCCTTCGGTCATCACATGGATCAAGCCAAAGGAGCCAAAATAGGAATAGATCAGGTTCATGATCAGGAGGAAGAAGGTCATGGGGGAGAGGAGGGGGAAGGTCACCTTCCAGAAGATCTGGAAGCGATTGGCCCCATCGATGGCTGCCGCCTCGTGTAGATCCTTGGGAATGTTCTGGAGGCCGGCCAGAAAGAAGATAACATTGTAACCCAGGTTCTTCCAGGTTGCGGCTGCCGTGACGACCAGGAGAGCAAGAGAACCGGTGGTGAGCCATTTCGGCTTGATATGGAAGAGGAGGGAGAAGAAGTAGTTCAGATAACCGGAGGAGGGATCAAAGAGAAAAGCCCACAAGGCACCGGCAATGGCCGGAGAGAGGGCATAGGGCCAGATCAGGGCAGCCCGGTAAAAGTTGATCCCGTACACCTCCCGGTTAATCAAGACCGCCAGGGCCAGGGAAATGGCCAGACCAAACACCACCACCGAGGCGGAAAAGATGAGGCTGATCTTGAAGCTGTGCAGATAATCGGGGGAGGTGAACAGGTCGATGAAGTTCTCCCAGCGGACAAAGATCTTACGAATGCCAAAAGGCCCCAGCCGGTATAGACTCAGACGAAAGGTCTCATAGGTCGGATAGAAGAGAAAATACCCGATAATAAACAGGGAAGGTGCCAGGAGGAGGTAAGGGAGTATCTTGTTGTTAAAGGTCGCTTTTTCTTCCATAAACCTTGTCCCGGTCACACAGGCGAGTGCAGCGCTCTTCCCTACTCCCGCTGCACTCGCTAGGATCAAGCCCCCAGACGGCTCCTACTGAAAGAGGGCGTTGTACCGTTCCAGCTCTTTGTTAGTCTTCTGTGCCGCCTCTTTCAGCGCCTCTTCCGGCGTGGCTTTCCCCTCGATCACCTTTTCGATAGCCGACTGTACCGCCTCTCGCAGTTGGGGAAACACCCCGATCAACGCCCCCTGAGTGGCCAGAGAGGTTTTGGTCTGCAGCAACTGATCAAACGCTACCCTGTAGTTGGGGAACTTGGTATACCAGCCCTCCTCTTCCAGGAGCTTCATGGCACTCTTGCGGATGGGGAAGTACCCGGTCCCTTTGTGCCAGGTGACCTGCTGCTCGGGCATGCTCATCCACTTCACAAACTCCCAGGCCGCATCGATCTCCTCCTGGGGATGCCCTTTTGTTATCCAGAGCGTTCCCCCTCCGATGATTACCCCCTGCCGCGGGACATCATCCGGCCGGGGGAAGAAACCGGTTCCCAGTTCCCAGCCCTTTTCGTTAAACGCATTGGTCATCTGGGTGACGTCCGAGGTGGAGGAGATCATCATGGCTGCCTGACCACTGATGAACGCCTTGCGATGGTTACTCCATCCTCTGCCAGCGTTCAAATAGATCTTCTCCTTTTCCAGATCGGTCCACCACTTGACGATCTTCACCCCGACCGGACCATCAAAGAGGACCTTGGTGGCCCGTCCCTGCCGGCCATTCCCGTTGTTGACCAGCAGGGCGTTCTGTACCGCATGCCACTGCTCAAAATACCAGCTATGGAGGTTCCAGGTGATTCCATACTCTGCCACCCCGCTCTCGATGAGCTTCTTCCCTATCTCCCGCACCTGGTTCCAGGTTTCAGGAGGCTTGTTCGGGTCGAGACCGGCTTTCCGGAAAAAGGTCTTGTTGTAATAGAGGATCGGCGTAGAGGAGTTGAAGGGCATGGAGTAGAGCTTCCCCTCGATCGTATAATAGGACATGACCGCATCGACGTAGTCTGACCAATCGACTTCGCCCGGTTTGGCCAGATCGCCTATGGGAACGATCATGCCCCCATCGATCATGCCCCGTGTTCCCACTTCATAGAGCTGGAAGACATGGGGGGGATCACCCGCTTTTACCGCGGCAATGGTCTTGTTCAACGTCTCATTGTAGCTCCCAATGTATTGGGCCTGAACAGTGATCCCGGGATGGGTCTTATTAAACTGCTCGGCCATCCCTTTGAGCAGATCGATCCGCGAGCCGGACATGGCATGCCAAAACTTTATGGTCACTTCGGCATGGGCGGGAAGCATGACCAGGGATAAGGTTAAGGTAAAACAGATGATCAAAAGATAGTGGAGACGGAACTTGGTCATCATCGTGGAGCCTCCTCTTCTACAAAAGTTAAGAAGCAATAGACCGGGAAAGTGTCTACGCTCGATTTCCCCTCATTATCCCAGGAACCGCGTTTTCCTGTCAAGTACGAATCCTCTTCTTGCCCGAATCACTCAAGCCGCTTGCGGAAGCGGAGCACACTGGCCCCCAGGATGGCCAGGCCTAACAGGAAAAGGGCGAGCATTTGCGGCCAGAGAATGGTGATGTCACTCCCCTTCAGAAAAATCCCGCGCACAATCTCCATGAAGTAGCGCACAGGGTTCAGGTAGGTGAGATACTGGATCGGCAGGGGCATGTTGCGAATAGGAAAGGTAAAGCCGGAGAGCATGAAGGCGGGCATGATGAAGAAAAAGGAGGACATCATCGCCTGCTGCTGCGTCTGGGATACGGTGGAGATGAACAGCCCGGTGCCCAGACTGGTCATCAGGAAAAGGGCAGAGCATCCCATCAGGAGGAGGAAGTGTCCACGCAGCGGCACATGGAAGACGAGCAGAGCAGCCACCGTTACCAGCACCATCTCCAGGAGTCCCACCACGGCAAAAGGGAGCGTCTTCCCCAGGATCAATTCATAAGGACGAATCGGGGTCACCAGCAACTGCTCCATGGTCCCCAATTCCTTTTCCCGCACAATGGACATGGCGGTAAGCATCAGGGTCACCAGCGTGATCACCTGCACAATGATCCCGGGCACAAAGTAGTGCTGGCTACGCAGGTCGGGATTAAACCAGATACGGCTCCGCACAGAGATGCCAGGGGCAGGGACATTGACCGGTGTGCCGGTTTCGACACTCACGGCCACCCGCCTTCTCCGCTCCCTTTCCCAGAGGGCCTGATCAGAGAAACGGGCAATCACCTGGGTGGTATAGACCGAGATCAGGGAAGCGGTATTCGAGTTGGTCCCATCGATCAGGATCTGCACCGTGGCCGTCTGGTTGTGGAGGAGACGCCGGGCAAAACCGGGCTGCACCCGGACCACCGCCTGTACCGTCCCCCGGTCCAGCAACTCCCGCACCTCGGCTTCCCGCTCCAGCACATGCGTCACCAGAAAATGCCTGGACCCCTGAAAGGCGGAGAGCAAGGCCCGGCTCTGCGGGGTACGGTCCAGGTCCATCCAGGCGATCCGGGCCTGCTCCACATCGAGATTCACGGCAAAACCGAAGATGATGAGCTGGATCAGGGGAGGAGAGATCAGCACCATCCGCATCCGGGGCTCTCGTAAGGTCTGGTACACCTCTTTCCTGATGATCTCGTACACCCGTTCCCACATGATCTCCCCTTTACACCAGCCCTCTTGAGAGGGGACCCCTTTTAGCTAGCGGGGCACGGTACCTACGATCCCCTCCACAAACCAGTTCATGCTCAACAGCTCGGTATCCGAGGGTTTGTACCCCTTGGCGATACGCATCGTCCCCCCCTGATCCCGGATCGGTCCCCAGAAGACATCGAATTTCCCCTCGATCAACGCCTGCTTGCGCCGTGCCACATACGCCTTTACCTCTTCCGGTACCGCCGGACCATACGGGGAAAGCCCGACCATCCCCTTCCCGATAGGCCACCAGACATCCTCACTCCGCCAGGTGCCTGCCTGTACCTGTTTGACCACCTGCACGTAGTACGGTCCCCAGTTCCATACCGCCGATACCAGGTGCTTCTGCGGGGCAAACTTGCTGGCATCAGAGTTGTACCCGATCCCGTACGCTCCCCGCTTGGCCGCGGTCTGCACCGGGGCCGGAGAATCGCTCTGCGTGGCGATCACATCGGCTCCGATATCGAGCAGGCTGTTCGCGGCTTCGGTCTCGGTGGCCGGATCGTACCAGGCATTGGTCCAGACCACATGCACCTTCACCGCCGGATTTACTTCACGCGCCCCCAAGACAAAGGCGTTGATGATGCGGATGACCTCCGGGATCGGGATCGGAGCCACATACCCGATCAGGTTCTTCTGGGTCATCTTGCCGGCAACCAGTCCTGTTAAGTAGCTGGCCTGGTACATGCGACCGAAATAGGTCCCCACATTGGGACGACGCTTGTACCCGGAACAGTGGAGAAAGACGGTCTGGGGGAAGCGCTGGGCTACCTGGATCGTCGTATCCATGTACCCATAGCTGGTGGTAAAGATCACCTTATGACCGGTGCGGGCCAGGTTGGTGATCACCCGCTCTGCGTCCGCCCCCTCAGAGACCGATTCGACATAGGTTGTCTTGACCCCAGGGAGATGCTGCTCCAGATACCTCCTCCCCTGGTCATGGGCAAAGGTCCACCCGTAATCCCCCACCGGTCCCACATAGACGAACCCGACCTTGAACGCCTCTTCCGCCTTTGCTCCAGCAAGGAAACCGATGAGGATGCCTGCAACCAGGATGACCAGCCATTTGCGCATACCTTATCTCCTCTACCTTTTCCTAGACCACATACTCTCCATCATTCACCACCGAATCTCTCCCTCTACTCCTTATTATACGGTACCCCCAGCGCCGCCGGGGCCCCCATTCTTCGACGGACCCGCTCCCGTCCGGCCAGGATCAGGACGATGATGGTGAAGAGATAGGGAGCCATCATCAGGAGATAGGTTGGCATCCCGATGCCCAGCGCCTGCAGGCGAAGCTGCAAGGCCTGGATGCCTCCAAAGAGGTAGGCTCCCAGCGCCGTCCGTACCGGGTCCCAGGCGCCAAAGATCACGATGGCCAGGGCGATCCATCCGCGACCCGCGGTCATGTTCTCGATCCACATCTGCGTATAGGCCAGGGAGAGGTACGCCCCACCAATACCGGCCAGCACCCCGCCGCTCCCCAC
>RFHZ01000234.1 GCA_003696125.1 Nitrospinota bacterium | reverse complement strand
CGTGCGCTTCCTGGACCACCTTGACATCGCGTTCCCACTCCACGAACTTGAAGATGCCGGTGGCGATCGGTGAGCGGCCGAACTTCTCGTACCCGACACTGAGGTCGTATTCCTTGTTGACGGCCATACCGATGCTCCCGGCACAGCGGGCTTCGGCCAGGGGATAGGTCTTGGTCATGTTGAGGTCAACGGTGTACCGGTCGACGACGGTCATCGGCTTTTCATTATCCACCCAGGCTTTGGCATAGGATTTCCAGCGTTTTCCCGGTGAAACCTTGAGGAATTCTGGATCCTTCATGCTCTCGAGCGCATGGGCGATGTCTTCCGCGGTCATCTCCTTCCCGTTGTGGAACTTGACCCCTTTACGCAGGTAGAAGCGCATGGTACGGTCATCTTTGAGCTCCCAGCGTTCCGCCAGCCCTGGGACGAGCGTCATCTTCTCTGATTCACGATAGATCAGGTAGTCGAACATGGGGTTATCGACGACATTGGCGGTGACGGTGTCGGTGTGCTGGCGGGCATCCATGGTGATCGGGTCCTGGGCCTGGGCACAGATTACGGTGATCGGTTTGCCCTTGATGCGACGTCGTAACTGCGCCCGGGCCAGTTTGGCCGTGAATGTTGGAGAGAGCAACACCCCACCGGCAATGCCAGAAATGTGGAGAAATTTTCGCCTGCTCAGCTCTACCTCGCGATACCTCCCTCGCTCTAAGGCTTGAATTATCTCGTGGATCATGGTTTTCCCTCCTCCGTCTGCATAGGGGCAATAAGTCCTTTTATCCTTCCATATCTCCCACAGACCGGCTCTCTTCTTACCATACCCAGACTTCCCTGTCAAGAAATTTCCCTGGGCAGTACCATTTCCCATACCAAAGAAAGAGTTGACGAAACCGGAAAAAAATGATAAACAATTACAGACCCCAGGGGAAGGTGTACCGCTTGCCGAGGTGGTGGAATTGGTAGACACGTTGGACTTAAAATCCAACGGGCCCTGTGCCCGTGCCGGTTCGAGTCCGGCCCTCGGCATCAGGAAAATCAAGGAGTTAACCGATCAAGGTTAGCTCCTTTTTTATTGGGAGGTGTTGAAGCAGAAGCCTTCTTGATATTGGTAAACCGATTCCCTTTCTTCTCAGTAAAGGACTCTTCTATAGAAAGGTCAATATTCTGAACTTGGTTCTGAATTTGGTCTTGCTAGCCAAGCTGTATCTTTAACTCCATTTTGGCTTTTAGTCTGCGTTGCAGCTTCTGGATAAAAGCGTCTTTAGGGGGGATATGAGGATTATGGCGGAAAGCGCTGAACAAGTCATCAATGGTAGAAGATTCGATTCGGGTCTGAAATAGCTCGTAACCCTCGGCCTTCTGTCTGATATCGTATATCATAAAAATTGTACTATGGTTCGGGTGGTAGGTCATATCTCTGAGGTTATAACGGTCTACAAGGTTTTGATAGACAGGCTCTTGCACAATCCAGTAGATTTTGTGACCCCAGCGTTCCAGCACTACCCCTTTGTTGAGGATCTGGGTAAAAGACCGTTTCCAAATATCCGCCAAATTGAGTCCAAAACGATAATCCTTACCGGCCATCTCTTCTCCCTGCAGAAAGTCTTCAAGCCCTTTGACCAACCCACCTGTGCCTGTCGTCTGCCCTGTCTGGAATTCGATCATAACAAAATCCACAACGTCGCTACTTAGAGGTTTATGGTGTACCATCACATAGTCGAATGTCCCAACAGGAGATAAACTGAGCTCCTGAAAAACCACCAGATCACTCTGGGTGCCGAAATAGTGATCCGCAATATGCTGAAACACAATGCTATCTTGTAAAAATCTTCTTGGGCATACGGCAATGATCCGATCACCATAGTGCACAGAGCACACTCCCATAGGATAGGGGATAAGTCGGCTCTGTTTGTCGCACTTGTGGTTACGAAAAGGACACCGATACCGACTCCGATCTTCCACCGCTTGCCCTGAGGTCTCTCCCAGAGCGTGTCCAAATACTTCAGCCGGCTGCCTTGGCATTGCCTTTCCCTTCGAGTAACTGTGCCCACGCATGCCGAATCTGGGCTGCACTATAGTCAGAGAGCAGAAACCATCCTAATGCGGTCCCACAGTCACGACAAAAGGTATAGCTATCGGAGGTGTCAATCACAGAAGGTTTGGGCCAGTGACGACAGGGCTCATCTCCAGTATCTGGTTTGAGCACGAGAATCGTATCATGCTTGAGGGCTTTAAGATCACGAATATGCACCGAGATGGGATTTTCAGAGAATACAACATACCGATTCATCAAGACAAATCTCGCGTGCTTCAACGACAGGGTTAAAGCTGCCCATGCTGCAGGATGCCAGTGATGGAAGGTAAAGATAAGTCGCCCATGTTCTTTTTTGAGCGCTCGAAAGCACATTTTCCAAATCTTCTCCAGCACCGCACCGTACTTACGATCGCCATCCATGTTTCCCTCTGATACCGCCGATGCCAAGGGGTTGTAACACCAGTCTATTTCAGTGGGGAGGAAGAGGCGAAGCCAGACCCGAAAGAAGGTGGAGAGATCACTGTACTGCACGCTATCATAATACGGAGGGTCGGTAACCACATAATCGACTATCGCTTCGGGAATGTCTAGGATAGCAGAGTCTGCCTGGAGTATCAGAAAATTCCGCTCGCCCTGGGTCACTGCTTCCCAGTCATATACAGGCGTTCCACCATCTATCTCACCTGGTAGAGAGACTTTTGTACGACGACCATTGATCATCCGAGTTTCAGTCGGGGCAATTGCCCATTGTCCCGCTCTTACGATGCGATCATTAAAGAGGCGATGCAGAGTGCCTGATGTGTTCCCGGAGAATATCGGGTTATTTTCCAGAGCCGTGTACGGAAAGGAATAGGCATGATGAGAGAAGACGTGACGAATCGCTCCTGGCCGGTGAAGATCACCACCTTTGTACCCACAGAGAAGGGAATTGAATTCCAACGAGGTCGAGAGTAACAAGGCCAGCCACAGGCGATCCCCATGAGGGAGTGTTGACAGCAGTTCCAATGACGTATCCAAATAAAGTAACTGGCGTGGGGTAAATAATTCACGAAAAGAGGTAATCCCTCTACGGAGGAGATCGTCCGATTTCGGCCCTGGGGGTATCTGGAAGTGCTCGGCATCCCTCAAACGGCTTTGTTGACTGCGATGGGCAGCCTGCGTCAACAGCATCATATCGTCTTCTGCTATCCCTTTGAAAAACTGTCGGTGTTGGGGACACTGCCCCACCACGACAAGGGGGGTATACCGTTGCGAAAACGGTTCGTTGAGAATGTCTGTAAACGCCGTCCCGCATGCTTCACACCATTGCGTCCCTTTTGTCATGATTCGGGTATCACCTTGACGGCAGCAGGAATGGTTGAGACCGACGTAAACCTCTCGACAACTGGGACAGAGGTAGACATCGTGATCTTTATCCTGTCGCAACAGAAGACGGTCAACAAAGACGACTTCCCTGCAGGAACACGTTCTGCGCAATCCGTACAGGATAAATTGGACCTCAGCCTCTTGGTCACAGTGAGGACAGGTCGTTCGATAGAACGGAGCTAAGCGCTCCCGCAGTGCGTCAAAAAACCGATTGAAGATGGCTTGCTTATGCCTCAGAGAGGATATCGTTAAGGTGGCTTTTGCCTGCAGGACAGGTATGGGATCGATATCGACTCCGATGACGTTTGCTCCCATGCGAATGGCTTCATGGAGGATAGTCCCCCCACCCATCATCGGATCAAGGATCACTTTGCCCTCTAACCCCCCCGGTGCGTAGAAATCCTGTTTAGTGGAGTCAGATACAAGCTGTTTGAGAATATACCGAAACGTTGTCCCTGAACGCCGTGCCCACCACTTATGCAGGTACGTATTGGGTCGATAGAGGTGTTTATTAAACGCTTCAAGCGTTGCCAGGGCATTTGCGGCATCCTCGGGGAAGGTGTCATCGATCGGTACGGCTTGCGTACCGGCACTTTGCGGCTGACTACTACGGGGGGAATGAAAATTGAGGGTTAGTTGTATCGGTTGCCGCATCTCCTGCTCCTATTCCGCGACCCTAGGAGTAGAAGGCTCATAGTTCTTTCCTGGTTCCAAAGAATGGCTAAGGAGAGTATATCTTGCAGAGTGTGAGAGTGTCAACCGAGGGAATAGGTAAGTAAGACATCATGCTGGCTGTAGATTCTAGATGAATTCCAAAAATTTTGGAGTTGCATGGTTATGTCAAGGGGTTACGCATTTTTTCAAAAGCGCTGTAATGATGCAGTTTTCAGTCACTCAAAATCCTAAGATCCTGCTTCTTAGAGGCTTTTAGTGCCATCAGTATCCCCTCAATGCCAGCGAAAAGGGGTATTTTCGTCTTCTTTGGTGACCATTTCAGCATGTGCAGGGTCAATTCTGACGCAGAAAAGTCGCCTCTAAGCCAATAGGAACCAGCATTTTCAGGATATACCCCCTTGAACCCTCCTTTACTAAAGGGTTTTCACAAAAATACGTAAGTCCTGAGCAGATAACCTCTCCTCCCTTCATCCTGCCAGAGTCACCTCTTCGACCGCAAAGAGCTTGCCGCCAAAAAAAACAGCCCCAAGGCCTGGAGACCCTGGGACTGGACATAGACTTTGTCTCGGCATAACGATCAGCGATCCCTTCCTGTCGCTGGCAGGGATCGCCTGCCAACGGTTTAATCCAGCCGGGGATCGATGATGTCGCGAATCCCGTCCCCGATCATGTTGAAGGACATGACGGTGAAAAGGATGAACATCCCTGGAATAAAGGAGATCCAGGGGGCATTGACCAGGAAGTCCACCCCGCTCCGGATCATCTCCCCCCAGGAAGGGGTCGGCGGCGGGATCCCGATGCCGATAAAGCTCAGGTTGGCCTCCAGCCTTATGGCCAGGGCGATCCAGAGGGTTGACATCACCGCCACATCGCTGATGACGTTGGGCAGGATATGCCTGAACATTAGCCTGAACTCATTGACCCCCATGGCCTTGGCCGCCTCTACATACTCCTTCTCCCGAATGGAGATGGTCGGGCCACGCGCCAGCCGGATAAAACGAGGCGTAATGGATATGCCGATGGCCAGCACCAGCCCGGTGAGTCCCCCGCCTATGGCTGCTCTGATCATCAATCCCAAAATGAGCACCGGAAAGGACATCAAGATGTCCACCACCCGGGTAATCACCGTATCGATCGTCCCCCCTTTATACCCGGCGATAATCCCGAGAGGAACCCCCAACACCACCGCGATCATCACCGAGCTGAGGCCGACCATGAGAGAGAACCGCGCCCCCAGCACCACCCTGGAGAGGACGTCGCGACCGAACACATCTGTCCCAAACAGGTATTGTCTGGAGGGAGGCTTCAACTGGTCCATGAGATGCTGCTCTACAGGATCGTAAGGCATGAAGAACGGGCCTACGGCTGCAAGCACAAAAATGATGCATACTCCTACCGCCCCCACCAGGGCGGTCTTGTTCCTCTTGAATGTCCACCACATCCTCTGGGCCGGGGTGATCCTCTCCGGCATGCCGCCTTTCCCCTCCTAGTCGTAGCGTATCCTCGGATCGCAGAAACTGTAGGCGATGTCTGTAAGCAGGTTGACCACAATGATGATGCTGGTAATGATCACGAGAATGGACTGCATCATGTTGTAGTCTCGATTTTTCATCGCACCGATCAGCAGTTTCCCCAGCCCCGGCCTGCTGAACACGATCTCTGACATCACCGAACCCGCGATCAATATCCCCACATAGAGACCGATCACGGTAATGACAGAGATCAACGCGTTCTTCAGGGCATGTTTCCCTACGACTTTGATCTCGCTGAGCCCCTTGGCCCGGGCCGTAGAGACATAGTCCTGCCGGATAACCTCCAGCATCGCCGACCGGGTCATGCGCGTGATATAGGCGGTCATGATCAGTCCCAGGGTCAATGCGGGCAGGGCCAGGTGGTACAGCCGGTCGCCGATGTCTGTCAGGTCTCCTCCTCCGATGGAAGGGAAGAGATCCAGATAGACGGAAAAGACCAGGATCAACAAAAGCCCCAGATAAAACTCCGGGAAGGAAAGTCCGGCCAGGGAAAGGGTCCGCCCGATGTAATCGACCATCCTGTTCCTCTTGATGGCCGTGATGACCCCCAGGGGAATCCCCAGGATCACCCCGATAAGGATCCCGCCGAGGGCGAGATCGACGGTATAAGGCAAGGATTTGCGGATCAGAGGGGCGACCGGGTTCCCGTTGACAAAGGACTTCCCCAGATCGCCACGGAGGAGCCCTCCCAGGTAATCCAGGTATTGGAGATAGAGGGGACGGTTGAGTCCCATCCGCTCCTTTAAAGCCTGGATGGCGCTCTCAGAGGCATAATTACCCAGGGCGGCGGTGGCAGGATCTCCCGGAATCACCCGCATCATGATGAAGATGATGGTAACGGCGATAAAAATCGTGGGAATGGCTACCAGAACCCTCCTTACCGCGTACCTGATCATTTCGGTCTCTCCATCTCTGCCAGGGGAGGTTCCTGCCCGCCCCCTTAAGCTACTGCTGCCCGACTCCCCGTCTTGCTTCCTAAAAGAGGGGTAAGACTAATGTTCCAGGATTTTCGCGTCTTTTCTGATCGGTACCCCTAAATGCATGGTCGATTGCAGCTCATATCCGATATCGAGCCACGGTTTCTTGGCAAAGGCAAACTTCAGCGTATAGAGCGGATAGGCGACAGCATCCTCCAGGATACGCAACTGGGCCTCTTTCCACAGTTTGACCTGCACCGCAGGGTCCGTCTCCTGCCGTGCCTTATCCAGCAGCTCGTCAATGGCCGTATAGTGCGAGAAGTTTGTCACCCCGGTAGGGGTGCCCACAATGGATCTGGAGTGGAAGAACTGGGTGAGCATCTGATCACCGGTAGGGAAACGGGTACAGATGTAGAGCACCATGGGATTGACGTCTTTTCTGATCTGGGAGTGGTAGGCGGGATGGGTGATCACGTTCAGCTTGAGTCGGATACCCACCTTGCGCAACATCTCCTGCACAGCCACCATGGCCCTCCGGTAAGACGCCCGCTCGGTGATCACCATCTCCACATCGAATCCCTTGGGGTACCCGGCTTGTGCCAGCAGGTCTTTGGCCTTGTCCGGGTCATAATCGTAGAGCAGTTCCTTGGGTAATTCTTCCTCTGTAAGCGCCCCCAGGTAGTGCTTCTGCAAGGCGGTCACCTCTCGTTCCGTCGTATCCTTGCCGATGAATCGAATGAGGCCATCACGATCAATGGCGTAAAACACCGCCTTTCTCACCCTGATATCATCAAAGGGCTTACGCGTCATGTTGAGATGGAGTTGCACCAGCTCGCCGGGACCGAAAACCAGGGTCTCCGTGTCCTTCTGGGCCCGCATCTTATCGACCCAATGCTGTTCCCGGACCCCCTCGATCAACTGGACATCTCCCTTCCGGAAAGCCAGCTCCCTGCTGCTGAGATCAGCCATATAGCGCATCTGGTAGCTGGAGAGATGCGGCTTACCCCGGAAGTAGCGCTCATGCGGTAGCCATGTCGAACTCTCGTTGGGGGAATATTCCTGGAATTTGAAGGGTCCGGTCCCCACCGGGTGCAGGGGATAGGCATCTCCATACTTCTCGAGCGCTTTCTTGCAAAGGATCTGGCCTCCGTGGTAGTCTGTCAGCAATCCCTTTACCGTCGCAGGAGAAACCGGATAGGCAAGGGTAACCCGTAAGGTGTACCGGTCTGTCGCCTCGAATTTCCGGAAGACAGAAAAGTCTCCGGCAAAGGCGGATCGCTTGGGATCGGCGGCTCTGGTCAGCGAGTAGGCAGCATCTTCGGCCGTAAACTCTCCGAAGTCTACCCCGAACACGGTGTGCCACCTCACCCCCTCCCTCAGCTTGAAGGTCCACTGCAGGCCATCGCCTGACACCTCCCAGGATTCGGCCAGATCCGGCTCGAGTTTCGTCAGATCGGCGACCCCATCCGGCCACTTCAGCAGTCCGTTGTACAGCGAAGCGGCAATGGTCTTGTCTGGCGTGGGAAGCGCCTGCGACATCGGGTCCCATCCCAGCGCATCAGAGGCATCGTAAGCGACGACAAGGTCCTGTTTCACCGCACCGGAGGCCTTCCGAGCGGAGAAAGAGGTGAGGGTAATGACCAGGCTTCCCCCTCCTATCCCCTTTAAGAAGGCCCGTCTCGTCATTCCTTTCCCCAGGTAATCGTTTCTCTTCATCTCTCGCCTCCTCTATTCGTCCCCTGCAGAGAACGGTAAAGGTATGACCGCGTATCGGCCGGATCGGCGAGGTTCAGGGAAAAAGAGAAGGGGGTGCTGCTTCGGATAGCCGCTACTGGAGGAAGAACAAGAATGGTACAGATGAGTCGCCACCGGCCTTGCCCATACATGGACCAAGAGAGGTTAGACTCGCAACCGCTGGACAGAGCTCCTCCTTCCCAGGCCACTCCTTTAGCGGTCTTAGAAAGAGTAACCCCTCCCCAGCGGTCGTTTCCCCTATCCGAATCGGTCTGATACTCAGATGACCGGCATGAGACTCTTTTGAGAAAACAGCGTCTTGCCCGGCGGTTCTAGAGAATGGCGATAAAGGAGAAGATGACGACCGCCACTCCGGCAGCGATGATATTCCACCGCACCGGTGAATCTTTGGGTTGAAGCATACCGATCTTCGCTCGAATCCCCTCCGGCAGGGAAGAGGCAAATCCGGATATGATCAGCCAGAGGCCTACCAGAATGTTCAAAAAAAGTAACCACCGTAACCCACTCAATGCCCCCATAGGTCTCCCCTCTCTCCAAAGGACGCCATCAGCTCTTCTTCGACGTTTTGACCTGGAATGGCGTAATCAGAGGTTTAACGTTTTTCCCCGAGCAGTGTGGACACTGCACTCCCCCTTTTTCCCGCTCTTTGATGGAGAGTACAACGGCAAAGCTCTTTTTGCAATCCACACATTCAAATTCATAACTCGGCATAGGCCTCCTCCTTTCGCTTCTCCTGATAGCTGAGACCCTGATTCCAGGTTCGCCAGAGGGCAAGCCCGGCCAATACTCTTCTCTAGGATAGCGATAACAAGGAGAAAGCTTGCCCTCCACTCTGTACTTATAGATACACTGGAACAGACCGTCTGTCAACCGTTTTCTCTGACCCCTCTGCGATCAACGGTCCGGTTGCAAATCCCCAGGCTCATCCATTCCCCTGGGGGTAACAGTGAGACGTATTGGCGTAGAGTTGTCTGGCCGTGGCCTCCTCATCCCAGCCCCAGAGCCGGGCGATCATCCTGATCGCGGCCCACACCATCTTCGGTTCGGTCGGTTGCCGGGGAAACAGTCGAGGATAGGGCCAGGGAGCATCGGTCTCTACCAGCAGCAAGTGCTTAGGCACCTGGCGCACCAGTTCCTGATCCCGGGTTTGATAACAGACTTCCGGGGTTACCGAGACATAGTACCCGGTCTCCACCAGCTGTCTGACCACTGCCAAAGGCGCCTTCAGCCAGTGAAAATGGGCTCTCCGTATCCCATAACGGCGCAACAACTGCAGCATCGGTGCGGTCGATTCATGAACCGCATGCAGGACCAAAGGCAGGTCCAACTCCCTGGCCAGGGTCACAAACGGCTCCACCCTTTCCAGAAACTGGACACCCTTTCCCCTTTGGCGCTCTTCCTCTGGCAGGGAATAGTAGGGTAACCCCACCTCTGCGATGGCCACAATCTCCTGGCGATGCGTCCGGATCAGGTGCAGAACCCTCTTCACCTCTCCCTCATCCCACGGCTGCTCGGGATGATAACCCAGGGCAATGGCTACCCGGCCTGGGTATTGAGCTTGCAGGGCAAGGAGCTCATGACATGAGCGCTCATCTGTGGCCACGGCAACGACTCTTTCTATTCCATCCTCACGCAACCGTTTCATAAAGCGCTGTCGATGGGCCGGATCGATCCGGTCCAGATGCAGGTGAGCATCGATGGCTCGCACTTCCCTCTCCCCTTTCCCTTCTCTCACCTTGACAAATCCCTCCCCGTATACCAAACTATGTTAGTAACCATGACCGATCTTTTTGGAGAGAATTCCCTCTACTCTATACCAGAGTCGAGCCCAGTGACAAGCAGCAAAACAGAGTCGAGTGTGCCCCATAACCGCACGGTCTCTCTCGAGAGTATAGATCGACACAGAACCTAAGGAGAAAAGACATGGAAAATGTTATCATTATCGGCTCAGGCCCGGCCGGATTTACCGCTGCGCTGTACGCAGCACGCGCAGAACTCTCTCCCCTGGTCATCACCGGCAATACCCTGGGAGGCCAGCTCTCCCTGACCAGCGAAATCGAGAACTTCCCCGGCTTTCCCCAAGGGCTGGGCGGGCAGGAGCTCATGGACCTGATGCGACAGCAGGCGGAGCGCTTCGGTGCGCGGGTGGAATACGATCTTGTGGAAGAGGTCAATCTCTCCCGTCACCCCTTCTGGCTCAAAACCCAGAGCACGACCTATGAAGCCAAGGCCTTGATCATCACCACCGGCTCCTCTCCCCGCCTGCTCAACATCCCGGGAGAGGCGGAGTTCTTTGGACGGGGTGTCTCTACCTGTGCCACCTGTGACGGCTTCTTCTATAAGGATCGGGTGGTCGCCGTGGTGGGGGGAGGGGATAGCGCCATGGAGGAGGGGATATTCCTCACCCGCTTTGCCCAAAAGGTCTACATCATCCACCGGCGAGACAAGCTACGGGCCAGCCAGATCATGCAGTCCCGGGCCATGAAAAACGAAAAGATCACCTTTATCTGGGATACGATCGTCACCGAGGTCCTGGGTGAAGAGGGGAAGGGGGTACAGGGACTGCGTTTAAAAAACGTGAAGAGCGGGGAAGAATCGACCCTGGCCGTGGATGGGTTCTTCATCGCCATCGGACACGTCCCGAACACCAAGCTGTTTGAAGGCCAGCTCGAGCTCGATGAGCACGGCTACATCGTCACCGATCGACGCCAGCATACCAGCGTACCAGGTGTCTTTGCCGGTGGTGATGTGCAAGACCCGATCTTCCGGCAGGCGATTACTGCGGCCGGAACCGGGTGTGCGGCGGCGATGGAAGCGGAGAAGTTCATCAGGGAATTGGAAGACTGAGCCTTTACCTGCATCGGGAGAAAAGATGGAGGCGTTTCTCTTTCCCCTTAGCTACGGCCGCAAATTCCTGCTGGGTCTCCTTCTGGGGGGACTCGTCTTCCCTCTTCCCGTGCTCGCGGCAGAAGTGATCACCGTCTGGGGTACAGAGGTTCATGTGCGCGCCGGCCCTGGACTCCACTTCCCGGTACGGAAGACTGTACTGCGAGGAGAACGGCTGATCGCCCTGGAGAAAAAAAGAGGCTGGTACCGAGTGGAAACAGGAGAGGGGGAACAGGGGTGGATCACGGCCGATCTGGTCCTTGCCAATCCCCTCCGCCAGCCGCAACGTCCCCTCTCCAGACCCACCAGGACGCCTGCCGATTTTATCGGTGCCCGTACCGCACTTACCAGTTATATCCGCTTCTTCCAGCAGGTCATCTCCCCTGCCGACGGTCCCCGCAGCTCCCTCTACCCCACCACCTCGGCTTACAGCCGGCAGGCGATCCGCAAGCATGGAGCCCTGCTGGGAATCCTTATGACCTTTGATCGTCTCATGCACGATCGCGATGAAGTCCATCGCGCCCCTCGTATCCGGAAGTTTGGACGCCTCTGGCCCTATGACCCGGTGGAAGGCAATGATTTCTGGTGGGCCTCCCCTCCGGGCCAGAAGCCAGAGGAGTAGAGGCTCTGCCGACAAAGGAAGGAGAGAGTAATCATGCGCAAGATGGCTATCCGTTCAGGCAATCAGATGGTGGTAGAAGGAGCACTGGCCGCTGGTTGTCGCTTCTTCAGTGGCTACCCGATCACCCCGGCCTCAAGCATCTATCAGTTGATGACGGAAAAGCTGCCGGCACAGGGTGATGTGGCCATCAGTGCTCCGGACGAGATTTCCGTGCTCTGCTACTGTGTTGGTGCCTCCATGAGGGGTTTTAAGGCGATGACTGCCACCTCGGGTCCTGGCTGGTGTTTGATGAGTGAGACGGTACAGTACGCCATCATGACGGAAACGCCGGTCGTGATCGTCCTGGTCCAGCGCCTGGGACCGAGTACCGGAGGGGCCACGCAGGGAGCCCAGGGGGATATCCTGCTGACCGAATTTGTCACCTCAGGGGGGTATACCATCCCTGTCTTCTGCCCCAGTAATCCCCTGGAGTGTTATGAGCTGACCATCCACGCCTTTAACTGGGCAGAAACGCTCCGTACGCCGGTGGTTCTCCTCTCTGATAAAGAGGTGGGGATGACCGCAGAGAGCATCGACCTGTCCGCCTTACCCTCCATCCCCATTATAGAGAGAAAGCTTTTCACCCCGGCGAATGGAGAGGAGTTTATCCCTTACTTCTTCCACAAACCGGAAGAGGTTCCCCCTTTCTCCCCGGTAGGGGGCCGGTACAAAGTCACCCTGACCGGTTCGGCACATAACAAGCTGGGCCGGCTGAAGAAAAACGACCCGGAAACCCTGGAGGTGCTCACCCACCTGCAGCAGAAGATCGTCTCCCGGACGGCAGAGATGACCATGGTCAAAGCCGATCTCCAGCCGGGAGCCCAGACGTTAATCATCAGCTTCGGCATCACCGCTCGCAGCGCAAAAGAGGCGACAAGGATGGCGCAGAAAGAGGGACGAACCGTCTCCTTCCTGCAACTGCTCACCCTGTTCCCGATTCCGGAGCAGGCCATCCTGCAGGCGGCCAAGGATGCGGAATGCATCGTCATTGCCGAAGAGAACCTGACCGGACAGTACCGGAGCCTGATCCGGCACCTCTTTGCGGGGAAAGAGGTCTTGGGAGTCAATAAGATCGGGGGCATGATCAGCCCGGCGGAGATCCTTTCTGTGCTGCCGTCTTGAGAGGTCTGCTCCCCAGGCCAGCATCTCATGGACTCATGGATCACCAACATCGTCTCAAGAAAAAAGAGGAGTCTTATCATGGAAACCGGTGAGGTGGTTACCTGTACTTCTTACCTGGTTGATGAACCGCAGTTCCCTTACTGCAAGGGTTGTGGCCATGGCCAACTCATTCGTGCACTCGATGCCGCTCTGGTCAAGCTACAGCTTAATCCGAGCGATGTGGATATCACCACCGATATCGGCTGTGTCGGGTTGGCCGATGCCCTCTTTAAAAGCGTGCATACCGTGCATACCACGCATGGCCGCTCGACCGCCTTTGCCGTCGGAACCATCCTGGCCGATCGGATCCTGGCCGAGGGAAAGCTGAAGACCGTGGTGCTGATCGGTGATGGGGGGGCGATGATCGGGCTGGTGCATCTGGTCCATGCTGCCCAGCTTAACGTCGATGTTACCGTAATCCTCCACAACAACCTCTTCTTCGGGATGACCGGTGGCCAGAACTCCGCCCTCTCTCCCCTGGGCTTTATTACCACCACCACCCGCAGGGGGAATATCGTTCCCCCCTTAGATATCTGCCAGATGATGCAGAGCTGTGGAGCCGGTTTTGTGGCACGAAAGTTTGCCACCGACCACGATCTCCCTGAGGTCATCTCCGAAGCCATCGCCTATCCCGGTTTTGCCCTGGTAGAGGCGGTTGAACTCTGTACCGCCTTTGGTCCCCGGTTGAATGAACTGACCGGCAAGCGCCTGAAGGAGGTTGTGGCCCAGCAGGGGTGGAGCACCGGAGTACTTGTACGGCGGGAGCAGAGGGCAGATTTCGGGCAGGCGTATAAAGAGAAATACCCCCGCACCGAGGTGCAGGCCAGCGACGACTCCATCCCTATCCGCTTCCAGCATACCCTGACCCGGCCGGTAGGCCTGGTGGTGAGCGGTTCTGCCGGGGAACGTGTCCAATCCTCAGCCCGCCTCTTCTGTCAGGCCGCGGTCATGTCTGGCCTGTACTCCACCCAGAAGAACGATAATCCGGTCACACAGGGGACCGGGTTTTCCTTCTCCGAAGTGGGGATAAGCCCGGAGCCGATCCTCTATACCGGCATCGAGCAGGCCGATGGGGTCATCATCGTCTCGGAAGACGGCTGGCAGACCTTACAGGGAAGGAGGATCCTCGATCGTCTCTCTCCAGAAGCGATGGTGATCATCGACTCCACCCTGCCGCAACCCCAGAGTGCGGCCAGATGCGTTTCCCTGCCCCTCCGCCGTCTGGCTTCTGGCAAGCTGGCCGCTGCTGCCGGTCTCGGTCTCTACCTCAAGCTGAGTGGCCTCTTTCCGCTCGAAGCTTATCAGGCAGCTATCAGCGAGACCTATGGAGAACAGGCTGCCGACTACCTTAAGGCGGTGGATACGGTACTGAACCATCCGGTGTCGAGCTAGTCTCTACCTGGCAGGCCTCTGGGCAGGAGCAGAAAGACCCGGGGGGCAACCAGGCTTAAGCCGTGCGGGCATTCTTCAGCAGCTGGCCGAGTTCCAGCCCGGCGTGGAATGCCTGCCGGTTTAACGCCTCGGTCCCTTTAGGAACATGGTCGTTGATGGCCTGTTCCACCATCTCCGGGGAGACAATGCCGATCAGGGGGGTGATTACCCCCAGGGAGACGATATTGGTGACGATCTCCTTTCCGATCTTCTCCCGGGCGGTTTCGATGATGGGAACGCGATAGATGGTAAAATTCCCCTGGGGAACGGTATGGACCCGGGACGAATCGACGACCAGTATCCCCCCCTCTTTCAGATCCTTCCAGTACTTGTCGCATGCCTCCTGGGTGAGGGCAAGGAGGAAATCGAGGGAGGTGGCCTTAGGGTAATCGATCTCCTCATCGCTGATGATCACCTCCGCCTTGGTGGCTCCACCCCGCGAAGCCGGACCATAGACCTGGCTCTGCACCACATTCTTCCCCTCATAGATGGCTGCTGCTTCGGCGAAGATGATGCTGGCCAGGATCATCCCCTGTCCCCCCTCACCACTCAACCTGATCTCGTATCGGAAACTCATCGCTCGCGCTGACCTCTCTACCCGACTTTCTCGCTCTGCAGTGCCTGAGCTTTCTGGATAATTGTTTCATAGACGGCGGTGTACTCCGGTCTGGAGACATGGTGGAGCACTCCGGTCACGATCTTCCCCTCGCGATCCTCGGGAGCCATGCTCTTGGCCCGTTGCTGGGAGATGGTCATCTCGCGCAAGGCCAGGACCATTTCTGCAGCCGTTCCCAGGCGATTTCGCCTGCCGTAGATCTCGGGACAGGTGGTCAACACCTCGATAAAGGAGAATCCCTCATTCTGCAAACCACCGGCAATCAGCTTCTCCAGGTTTGCCGCGTGATAAACCGTGCCTCTGGCCACATAGCTGGCTCCGGCCGCTTCTACCAGCCGGCACGCATCAAAGGTCGGATCGATATTCCCATAGGGCATGGTGGTGGCAAACTGCTGTTCCGGGGTGGTGGGAGCGACCTGTCCTCCGGTCATGCCGTAGATACGGTTGTTGAGCAGGAGGCAGGTGATCCCGATGTTCCGGCGGGCGGCATGAATGAGGTGATTACCCCCGATGGCCAGGCTGTCTCCATCACCGGTGATCACGATCACGGAGAGCTCGGGCCGGGCCAGCTTGAGTCCGGTGGCAAAGGCCAGGGGTCGTCCATGGGTCGTATGCATGGTGCAAAAATCCATATAGCCGGAGAGACGCCCGGAACACCCGATCCCCGAGATGACGGCGATCCGGTCTCTGTCCAGACCCACATGCTCAATAGCCCGAAGAATCGCTTTCAGCGTAATGCCGTGCCCACAGCCCCGGCACAGAATATGGGGAAACATCTCTCGACGGAGATACTGCAGGTAGTCAACCATAGGTAAAACCTCCTTCAGGGTTACAGCAGCTTCTTATCCGGCTGCTTGCTGGATCTCGTGCCAGATTTCCCAGGGAGCGAGCGGCTCCCCGCTCACCTTATGACAGCCTACAACCCGCGCTCTCCCTCCGCTCACCCGCTCGACTTCATAAATCATCTGCCCCAGGTTCAGCTCAGCCACCACGATCAGATCGACCCGAGCCGCCAGCCGGGTCACCGCTTCCTCGGGAAAAGGCCAGAGGGTGATCGGCCGGAAGAGTCCAACTTTCATTCCGGCTTCCCTGGCCATCTTGACCGTCTGTCTGGCTGAACGAGCGGTAATCCCATAGGCGAAGATGGCGATCTCTGCGTCCTCTAAGGCCAACTCCTCCCAGCGGAGGATCTGGTCGAGATGACGGGTGATCTTTCGATGCAGCCGACGCTGCAGTGCCTCTGTCACGGCAGGATCCTGCGTCGGGTAGCCCCGTTCATCGTGGACCAACCCGGTGATATGGTACCGATATCCCTCACCAAAACTGGCCATGGGAGGCACATCGTCTTCGGTCTGTGCGTAAGGGAGATACTCTTCGGGTGGAGAAAAAGGTTTTTTGCGTTCAACGATCTCATAGGCGGGTGGGTCGAGAATCTCTACCGTCTCCCGCATATGCCCGATCACCTCATCGTATAAGAGAATAACCGGAGTCCGCAAGGCTTCGGCCAGATTAAACGCCTGAAAGGTCAATTCATAGATCTCTTTTACCGAGGCGGGAGCGAGGACGATGATGGGATGGTCTCCATGCGTTCCCCAGCGGGCCTGGAGGACATCGGCCTGGGAGGGCGCCGTAGGAAGACCGGTACTCGGTCCACCGCGCATGACATTCACCACCACACAGGGAATTTCGGTAAAGATGGCATACCCCAAATTTTCCTGCTTCAAGGAAAACCCGGGACCGCTGGTCGCGGTCATCGCTTTGAGTCCCCCCACCGAAGCTCCGATCACAGCCCCCATCGAGGCGATCTCATCCTCCATCTGGATGAACTTCCCTCCCACACGGGGCAGCAACACCGCCATCTCCTCGGCAATCTCCGAAGAGGGGGTAATCGGATAACCGGCATAGAATCGACACCCCGCCGCAATCGCTGCTTCGGCACAGGCTTTGTTGCCCTGCATAAACCGCCGTACTCTCTTGGCTGTCTCCATGGTCTCCTCTCCCTAGCGAATCCTGATGGCAAAATCAGGACATAAGAGCTCACACAGAAGACAGCGAGAGCAGTTCTCCAGATGCACCACTTCTACCTTTCCGTTCTTATCCAAGGCCAGACAATCCTTGGGACAGATCTGGACACAGATGTTACATCCCTTACACCATACCTCGACGACTTCGATCTCTACCGGTTTCTTCGCTTGTATCTGCTCTTTTTTCTTCACCGATGTTGCCTCCATGCCCATCCCTTTTTTTCTCCTTTCCCACTCTATCAACCACTACGCTCTCAGCTTTCCCACACTCAAATGGGACATTTTGGAAACAAAAGGGACATTCTGTCCCATTACATGGACCCTCTCTCCATGCCCTTCTTCCCGGTCAGGGCAAGGTATCTCACCCCTTCCCAGGGGAAAACGGTTTACTCCTTTACTGCCCAATATAGCAAAATACGTACCTTTGATCAAACCTGTTTCTATCCGGCGTTCCTCTATTGATCTCTGCCCTCAATTCGTATACAGTAGTCATAAACGAGTGATAAGCTCTGCCCATGCCCGTCATAGTTACTTACCAGAGGAGGGATACGGATGAACGAGGTGGCTATACTTGGAGCCGGGATGACCCCCTGTCGTTCCCGCTGGGTAGAAAAAACCTTCTGGGAGCTGGCCCAGATGGCGGTAGCTGCAGCGGTGCAGGATGCCGGCATCCACATCAACGAAGTGGAGGCCGGGGTGGCCGGCATTTACAACGATATCTTTGAGTTTCAAGCCATCCCGGAAAGCGGCCTGCAGGGGATCATCGGACTGGCCAACAAACCGCTGACCCGGGTATCAAATGGCGGGGCAACCGGGGCCTATGCCATGCTCACCGGCTACAACATGATCGCCAGCGGTCTCTACGACCTCATGCTGGTGTTCGGTGTGGAGAAGGCGCTGGACTGTTACGATTTTGAAGCCGCAAGTCCCACTCCCGCCGTGGTCCAGACCATCGGGTATTCCTGGGATCCCTGGTTTGAACGCCCTCTCGGCGCTCATGCCTCTCTGAGCTACGCAGAGGTCATCCAGGCCTATATGGATGAGCACCCGGGGGACCTGGCCCCTCAGAATCGGGCCAAGATCGTAGAACTCCTATGCCAGCAGGCTCAAAATAACCCGTATGCGCAACGCCTGGGGGAAACGGTTACCGCCGATCAGGTCCTCCGCTCCCGCTACGTGGTCTACCCGATCAGAGCTCTGGAGACCTGTGTCTACACGGAAGGGGCCTGTGCCCTCATCTTTGCTTCCAAGCGCATGGCACAAACCATCGCCCAGCGTACCGGGCGTGAACCGATCTGGATCGTGGGGGTGGGGGCGGCAAATGAACCCTACTTTGTGGGGAGAGACATCACGCGCTACAAGGTGCTCCACCGGATTTACTCCGACTATGTCGCCACGCAACAGGCACTCAAGCAGGCTCGTCTGACCATTAACGATATTCAAGTCATCGAGTTGCACGATGCCTTTATCCCCCAGATGATGATCACCCTGGCAGAGATGGGGGTCGTACCGCTGGGACGGGCCAACGACCTGGTGGAAGAGGGGATCATCATGCCCGGAGGCAGGTTGCTGGTCAATCCCTCTGGTGGCCTGGTCTTTGGTGGGCACTTTGTGGGTGGATCGAATATGATGTCTACCTGGAGCGTCATGCGGGAGATGCGGGCACGCGATCTTGAACACGGCATGATCCATGGTACCGGTGCCTCGCTGTCCATGTACGGTGTGGCCATGGTTTTAGAAAGGAGGGCGTAAAGATGGCTGAAAAGAGATTCGTTATCCCCCCGGAGATGATGCCCCCTCAAGGCATGCGGGAAGTGAGAGGGGCAGAGAACAAGACCTACCTCCTCCGGAACGATGCCATGTTTACCGGCCTGCAACACTCCCAGGGCGAGTTCTCCGCCTTCTTCCTCGAACTGCGTGATGCCTGCCGTCTCCTCGCCCATCGCTGTCCAGAATGCCACCATGTCATCATCCCCCCCTTCATGCAACGCTGCGCCGCCTGTAACTTTGTCCCCATGCAGCAGGAGTACGTAAAGGATCGCGGCGTGCTGGTGGCCACACCGGTGATCACCATCTTTGCCCCCAGCCGCTTCAAGGACCAGGTCCCTTTTGGTACCGGCCGGGTGTTCCTGGAGACGGAAAGGGGTGAACTGACCGATACGGCCATGCTGATCAGGGTGCGGACCACGCGGGGAACCATCCGGCCCGGGATCTATGCCAAGGGGACACCGGTCAAGATCGTCTTCTGTGACCAGAGACGGGGAGAGATGCTGGACATCTTTGCCCTTCCCCAGTCTGAACTCACTCCGGAGCAACTGGAGAAGAGTCCCCTGCTGGAGAGCGACCTGGAGTGGGGACAGGTACCGGAGCTGGACACCACCCCGACTCCCCAGACGCAACAGGTCTTCCAGGAAGTCCTCACCCGTTTCCGCCGGCTCGCAGAGATGATCGGGCAGAGTCCACGTGCCACAGCCAATCTGGCCAACTGGCAT
>RFHZ01000233.1 GCA_003696125.1 Nitrospinota bacterium | reverse complement strand
GTTCTCGGCAGGAATATCCTCCGGTTTGGTCCATCCCTGTTCCCGCCGTTTGGCCCACCAGGCTTCACGGTACAGCTCCCCAAGGGTGCGGATCAACTCTGGATCGTTGATCACCACAAAGCGAGCCGGCTGTCGATTCCCCCCGCTGGGAGCTTTGATGGCAGCTTCCAGGATGGTTCGGATATCCTCGATGGAGATCGGATCGGGTTTAAAACGGCGGATGGCCCGTTGCGTAAACATGGCTTCCCCGATAGGCATGGTCAAACGCTCTTGCATGGTCTTCTCTCCCTCTCAGTAGCGCACAATCAAGATGGCTCCAACCACGAGGAGTCCTCCTCCCACCAGCTTGGCTGCCGTAATCGGATTCACCGGGGACTCCAGCAGACCAAAATGGGAGATGAACATCCGGACGATCATCTGGGCGGTAAAGGTCAACACGAACACCTTTACCGCTCCGATGCGAGGCATGAGGAACGTATTTCCGCTCACGACGATGACACTGATCACGCCGGAGAGGTAGTACCAGGGGGGAACGGTGCGCAACGCCGCAAAGGCTTTGGCATCCCAGGAGAGCAGGCAGACGGTGGCAATGATAGTGAAGGCGATCCCGTAGAAGGTAAAGGTGGCCACCGGCACCGACTGGATACGGTGTCCCAGGGCACCATTGATCGGGATATGTATTCCCCCCAGAGCACCAAACATGACTGCTAGAAGCGTGTAGACGATCTCTTGCATCCCTCTCTGCCTCCTTTATTCTGTACCCCAGCTATGCGTTATGCATCCCTTATTAAGCCTATAGTATACCCCAAGAGACCGGCGATGCCCAGAGAATAGTCATGGCAAGAGAGGAAACGTGTCTCCAGGGTATCCGCCTCCTGCATGACGAGGAAATGCTTGACAAGACCTCTGCTCTTATCTTAGACTTGAGTAGACATAAGGGTGTAGTTCTTTTGCTGTCGGTTACGGGTATTCATATAGTGACGAACAGGTAAAGAGAAGGGGGGGAAGATATGCGACGTTTAGCCTTTATCGTCCTGGTACTCTTCATCGGCATGATGGTCATGGCCGCAGAGGGGACTGCGGCCGAGGTGGTAAAGATCGGGGTCTTAACCCCTCTTTCCCCTCCCGGTGATTACGGCGGAGGGCAACTGATCAGTCGAGGAGCCAAGCTGGGAGCCGAGTATGTGAATGGCCGGGGAGGGATCTTAGGGGGTAAGAAGATCGAGCTGGTCATCGAAGACGATGCCGGCACCCCGGAAAAGGGGGTGGCCGGGTACCGGAAGCTGGTCACGCAGGACCAGGTAGTCGCCGTCATCGGCCAGTATCACAGCTCGGTGATGAATGCGGTGAACGACCTGGCCGAGCAGTTTGGGGTACCGGTATTCAGCACCCAGGCCTCGGCCCGTGTGTTGACCGAAGAGCACTTTGTCACCACCTTCCGCACCCATGCCATCGACCCGGACCGGGCCCGCATGTGGCTCAATTTCATCAAAGACAGTGGATACAAACGGATTGCCATCATTGCAGAGAATACCGATTACGGGATCGGTCTCATCGAGGAGACCAAGGCGCAGACCAAGCAGATGGGACTGGACCTCCAGCTCAAGTCGGTGGTCTTTGATCGCGGTGTGGTCGATTTCACCCCGCAACTCCTGGAGCTGAAGTCCTGGAAACCGGACCTGCTGATCAATGTCGGGGTCGGGAATGCGGCCTACCTGCTGATAAAGCAATCGTTCGATATCGGTCTCTTTCCCCAGACACCGATGCTGGTCTCCTACGATTTTCCGGTTCGTCCCGAGTACTGGGGGAACTTGGGCCCTAAAGGGAACTACCTGATGTACATCTCCTACTACCATCCGAAGATGAAGGTTACCGAGGTGGGGGAATGGTTTAAGAAGGCGTACACGGCCAAGTATAACGAACCACCGGTCTATAGCGCCTTCAACGCCTTTGGACAGATCGTCATCATCGCCCAGGCGTTAGAGATGGCCCAATCGACCAAACCGGCCGATCTGATTGCTGCCCTGGAAAAGGGGAAGTTTACCAGTTGGAATGGGGTGGTGACCTTTACGCGGGGAGAAGGACCGTACTGGCACCAGTGGTCGCCTCCTCTCCTGATCTTGCAGTATACCAAGGTCAATCAGCCGTACGACCAGGCCACCATTCTCTATCCGCCAGACATGAAAACCGGCGAGTATACCAGCCCGCAATAGGAGCGCGTGGTGGATTCCTTACTCCTCTCCCAGTATCTCTTTTCCGGTCTGGTCATCGGGGTGATTTACGCCCTGATGGCCGTGGGGATCACCTTCATCTATAGCATCATGAAGATGATCAACTGGTCCATGGGAGAGTTTTACATGATCGGCAGCTATATCCAGTACCTGCTGATCATCTATCTTTTGGGTGCAGAGTACTGGTACGTGGGAATCCCGCTGGCCATGGTGCTGGTATTCCTGCTGGGGATGGTGGTGCAGCGCCTTCTCCTCACCCCGATGTACAGCGGGGGAATCGAACGCCGCAACGAGTATGCAACCATCGTGACCATCGGCCTCATGGTCTTTTTCCGCAACCTGGCCGTGGTCCTGGCCGGCCCGTATCAGTATTCTCCGCCCGATTACTATCCCCCGACCTATATTGGCACCCTGCCGGTGAGCGGCAACCGTTTTGTCGCCTTTATCGGTACCCTGGTCATTCTCCTGGCCTTCTACCTGGTCATCAAGAAGACCTGGGTGGGCAAGGCGCTGCGCGGTGCGGCCCAGAACCGGGTCGGCATCCAGACCCCTGGCAGAAACATCCAGCGTCGCGACCCGCTCCCCTCATGGAGGGGGGTGGCGCTGGCGGCAGCGGCTGGTGCTCTCCTGGCTCCCATCTTTCTCGTGTACCCGGAGAACGGGGCCATCTCTACCATGAAGGGGTTTGAGATCATCGTCATCGGGGGATTGGGTTCCATTCCGGGGAGCATCGTGGGAGGATTACTTCTCGGCATGGTCGAGAGCCTGGGCTCGGTCCTGGTCTCCCCCTCGTTCCGCGATGTGTACGGATTCCTACTCCTGTTGATCCTGCTCGTCTGCCGTCCTACCGGCCTGTTGGGGGAACGGGAACGAGTCGCTTAAGGGAGGAGGGAAAAGGGAAACCTCTGCGGGGAAGAGAGATGCCCATGAACCGTATCGGTAAAAGGGGCTCTTTTCCCTCCTCTCTCCTTCACCCAAGGAAAGAGGATTGGCGTTTTCTGCCCGCCGGGAGGAGAAGGCTCCTGACAGTTCCTGGCAATTTAGGGAGCCGGGCTAGTGCCCGACCCGGCTCTCCTTCTTCCCTTTGGTTTTGCGCTCTTCCCGCAGTCGATCCGCACAGCGAGCATGATAGCACTTCACCCCGATGATCTCCTTTTCCTCCATCGGTCCGATCCACCGCTGGCACAGCGCACAGTAGTGGGTCAACGTATAACCCACCATGATAAGCCTCCTCTATCTTGCTGGTGGACTTGATTTTATTCCATCCCGCCTCTCTCTTCTTTTCGGCAGTTTTGGCCTTGCCCTTAACCCTTCCCGCTCGGGATCAATCCGCTCCTGCCCCCTTCCGGTCCCTTTCATCTCACCGCTGTCCAGCCATTGCCGCCTGAGAAGATGATTTAAGCAAATTTTGTACCAGAACAAAATCCCTGGTTTCTTAAGGCATTCATTGCATGGTCCCGGCAGAGCAAAGGGCAATTTTTGCCACAGCGAGCAAGAGATGCCTGGAGAATATTGCATGGTGTGTAAAGTTTTTCTCGCCTCTGTCGATTTTGTTTCTGGCCTCGACCGCTCTCGGCCAGGGACTCATCTATGAAGGCTCCTCAACCATTGGGGAGAACATCATGCCTGAGGCGGTAAAGGTTTTCGAGGCTCGTACCGGGATCAAATTTACCCGTGTAGGACTCCTGGGCTCAGGAAAAGGGTTTAAAGCAGTGATGGAAGGGAGAGCCTCGGTAGCGGGGATGTCCCGTTCGCTCAAAAGAAAAGAGAAGCGGAAGAAACCGTACTACCAGATCATCGGTTACGATGCAATGGCCGTATTTGTCAATGCCAACAATCCGATTCGCAATCTTTCAAAAGAGCAGATCAAACAGATCTTCACCGGTGAGATAACCAACTGGAAAGAGGTGGGGGGAAGAGATGCACCCATCGTGGTGGTTACCGAGATCAAAACGGGAGGGAGGGCTACCATTGCCGCCTTTAAGAAGGCGATCCTTGGTGGAGCCTCCTTTGGCCCGTCGAAAGAGATCGATAAACCGGTTGACTGCGTGCGGTACGTAGCCCAAGACGAGAATGCCATCACCCACGCCTCCCTGGCCTTCAACATGCCTGGTGTCGTCCCTATCGCCATAGACAACATCAAACCCTCTCTGGAAAAGGTGAAGTCTGGGAGGTATCCCCTGAGCAGGCCGCTGCTCCTGGTAAGTAAAGGCCTGCCTCAAGGGGAGCTCAAGCAATTCTTCCAATTCATGCTCTCCGATGAAGGACAGGCGATTGTGAAGAAACATTTTGTTCCGGTAAGGTAAAGAAAAGGAGAAGCGATGTCCCGGTTTTCTTCCCTCCTCTCATTGCTGACCGTTCGCCTCTGGAGAGATCTGAAGGTCAGAACCAGACTGTTCCTGCTCATCGTCATGTTTCTCGGGCTGTACCTCCTCTTCTCCCTGGGTGGATTCTATACGCTGGAGCGCTTGAAGATCGGTGGAGAGCTTTACCAGCAGATCAAGCGGTACAAGGATACCATAGAGACCATAACCCTCTTGAAATCGGATCTGAATGAGTCCCGCATGTTACAGCTCTCCATTCTGGAGGAAACAGATAAAGCAGAGATCGAAGCGGTGCAGGAGGAGATTAAGGAGATCAGCACCTATATCGATGAAGACCTGGCCACCCTGCTCCACCAGCTCCCAGATGGGGTCATAAGAGTCGCCCTGCGTGATGCCTTCGTCACCTGGCAGGATTTCAAAGAGACGCGGGAGCAGCAGGTATTTCCGGCTCTTCTTGCCGGGAATGTAGACCAGGCCAGAGCCCTGGTAGAAGACACCCAGTCTCTCCGGTATGAACGATTTATTGAGCAGATCGACAGTGCCATCGATGCGATGCGGCTAAAGATAGAAGAGATCGAAAAGCAGGTAGAGAAGGCCGTCCAGCAACGGATAACCCTCCTGGGGGCAGTAACAGGGGGCTTTATGTTGCTGTTGGTGCCGGTCTCTCTTCTCCTGATTCACTCGATCACCAATCCTTTACAAAAAATGGCGACCGTGGCCCATCAGCTTGCCAGCGGCAACATCGACCAGCAGGTCGACTACAAAAGGAAAAACG
>RFHZ01000232.1 GCA_003696125.1 Nitrospinota bacterium | reverse complement strand
CGATGAAGGTGTGGGCGAAGGTGACCGTCGCCCCGAGGACGAAGCCGTCCAGCACCCGGCCGCGCGTGCCGGCGAGGTAGGCGGCCACCATCGTCTTGCCGTGCCCCGGCGAGAGGGCGTGCGCCGCTCCGTACAGGAACGCCCAGACGAGGACGAGGACCCACGCGAGCCATCCTCCGTCCTGATGCAGCATCGCGACGAGGGCTCTCAGACGTTCGAGGAGCCAGTACTCCTTTACCCCACCCAATTCATACTCGGCAAATTTCTCTCCCCGATCCCGCAACCGACTCTCCGGGGAGACGATCTCTACCACCAGATCGGCAGGCCCCTCCAGATGCGTCGTCTGAAGACGGTGAAGGCTCTCCCGGGCCACAAAGAGGATATCTGGCTCTCTGCCCGGCAGTTCTGGACCCGTCTTCATCTGGAAAGGGGCTCCCAGCACTCGCCCTAAAGCCTTCTGTTCCACGTAAACACTCAGGATGGCCAGGAGGAAGCCTTGCAAAGCCTGGTGGTGTTCAGAAGCCGGTGGGAGCACTATCACCTCTCCATCTACCCATTCTGCCCAGGTATCTTCATCACACCAGGCCAGAAACTCTTCATAGGTAAGCTTCCTGGCCGGAGGGGATTTCCCCTCTGGGATCTTTGTTGCCTGTTCCATACCCCCTTCTTCTCCCTTCCCAGACCCTTCTTGAGAGAGCCTGGGAAGGGGCATGCCTGCACAGGGAATCGTATTAAATGGCCGGGATGTCGTATTCGAGTCGGGCCGTGACGATCTTGCCACCGCTGAACTTCCAGATCTCTATCGGTGTGACCACGTCCCCATTCTGATCGAAATCGACCGAACCGGCGGCACCTTCGTAGTTGATCTCTTTACCCCCTTCGAGCAGCTCAGCCGCCTTTTTCATACCGGCCGGACCGGCCCCCACCGTCTCCCCGGGAGGGGTAGCCACGGGGCGCAAATGATCGCGAATCACCGTACCGGTGATCTCTTTGACGCCTTTGACCATGGCCGCTTTGATGGCCAGGCCGGTGACGGCGACCGCGTCGTACATGTTGGTCATGAAGGGGAGAGGAGGGACTTCACCGTACGTCTTCCCGTACTCGGCCACAAAGACGTTGTAGGAATCGGTGAGTCCGGAGCCGGGAGCGGTCCCCAGCATCCCCTCCACATTTTCTGCCCCTACGGCCTTGACGATCTCAAAGGACTTGGTCCCATCGACGAAGAGGAACTGTTTGATATACCCGCCTTCGATCGCCTCTTTCAGGTAGATGGTGGCATGTCCCGGATAGCTGATGGCCACCAGTACCTCGGGTTTATCCGCGGTGGCTTTCTTGAGTTCTGCCACATAGGTCGGTGCCGGCGCTTCATCGTGGGGAACCGATGCCGTGACCTTGCCCCCGCGATGCTCAAACGATTTCTTGAACTGCTCGGCCAGGCCCTGTCCGTAGGGGTTGTTGACGTAAATGACCGCCGCCTTCTTGTACCCCTGCTCGGCGGCCAGTTTACCCAGCACGACCCCCTGCAGCGCATCAGAGGGGCAGGTGCGGAAGAGGAAATCCTGTCCCTGATCGGCCGGCAGGACGGTGATCAAGGGGGAGGTGGAGGCGTTGGAGATCTGGACCACCTTGTTGGGGATGGTCACCGACTCGGCCACCGGGATGGTGACCCCACTGGCTGCAGCCCCCATGATGGCCGGAACCTTGTCCACATTGACCAGCTTACGTGCCGCGGCCACGGCAGGGATGGCCGAGGTCTCGCTGTCTGCATGGACCAGTTGCAGGGCCAGACCGGCTTCTTTGAGGTGGCTGGCAGCTAGATCGGCGGCCCGCTGGAAGTTGGGGCCAAACTCTGCCAGGGGACCGGTAAGCGGGATCAGGG
>RFHZ01000231.1 GCA_003696125.1 Nitrospinota bacterium | reverse complement strand
TGCCGGTACCGAGGCGGAGGAGAGGGGAGGAGGGGGTAAAGGGATGTGGATCTCATGGATCTGGCCGGTGAGCCGCATATCTGCCGAGTAGAGGCAGGTGATGGTTTCCTCATCGATGCCGGCCTCGCGCAGGGCTTTCCGTCCCTCTTCCTCCAGGCGGGCAAAGAGCCGGTTAACCTTTTCCCAATCCGCCTCCTCCAGTTGTGAGGGGAGGGAGGCCATCTGCTCAAAGGCAAGGGGAGCAGCCAGGCAACCCAGAGCCGAGGTGTTTCCGGCCGCCATCGGGATCACCACCTCTCTTACTCCCAGGATACGGGCCACCTGGCAGGCATGGGCCGGTCCCGCTCCCCCAAAGGCGATCATGGTGCATCGCCGGGGATCATGTCCCCGCTCGATGATATGGATACGCGCCGCCGCGGCCATGTTCTCATTGACCACGTCGTAGATCCCCTGTGCCACCTCGGTCGGGCTGATGTGGAGAGGAGCAGAGAGCTTCTGCATCGCCTGCAAGGCCTTCTCCCGTCTCAGGGGCATCTTTCCCCCCAGGAAGTAGTGGGGATTGAGGTAGCCGAGCAGGAGATTGGCATCGGTCACGGTCGGTTCCTCTCCCCCCTTATCGTAACAGGCCGGTCCAGGATCGGCCCCGGCGCTTTGCGGGCCGACTTTGAGGAGTCCCAGCTCATCTATCCAGTCGATACTGCCTCCTCCTGCCCCGATCTCGATCATCTCGATCACCGGTACCATCACCGGAAAACCGCTCCCCTTCTTGAAGCGGTGGACCCGCGCCACCTCCATGCCCCGGGCAACGTACGGCTCTCCCCCGCTGATCAGGCAGGTCTTGGCCGTGGTCCCCCCCATATCAAAGGAGAGGAGTTGCTCTCTCTGGATCAGGTTGCCGTAGAACTTGGCAGCCAGGGCACCGGCGGCCGGTCCAGACTCGAGGAGGCGAATGGGATAGTTTTGGGCCGTCTCCACCGTGGCTGTTCCCCCACTGGAGAGCATCATGTAGAAGCTTTTGCCATAACCGATCCCCTCCAACTGGCGTTGTAACGATTGCAGGTAGTGGTGCACCAGCGGTTTGACATAGGCATCGCATACCGTGGTCGAAGTGCGCTCATATTCACCGACCAGAGGCGCAACTTCGGAGGAAAGAGAGCAGAAAAGCGTGGGGAAGTGCTCCCGGATCAATTGAGCGACCCGCTGTTCATGGCCGGCATTCTGGTAGGAGTGTAAGAGGGCAACGGCAAGACTCTGCACTCCTGCTTCCTGCAACTCGGCTATGGTGGAGAGGACCTCGTCCGGCTGGAGAGGGATCAGGATGGTGCCATCCCGCGTGACCCGCTCGGTGATGCCTCGACGCAGGTACCGAGGGATGAGTGGTGCAGGGAAGGGGGCGAAGAGATCGTAGATGTCGTAGAACTGTTCGCGCCCCAACTCGAGCACATCGCGGAATCCCTGTGTGGTGAGCAGCCCGGTCTTGGCCCCTTTGCGCTCGATGATGGCATTGGTGACAAGGGTCGTGCTGTGGACCATCATCCGCGTTTCGGCCAGCGATAACCCCTCCTGCCTGATCAGCTCGTTCAGGCCGGCCAGGGCGCCGACAGAGGGATCGGCCGGTGTGGTTGGGCACTTGGAAACGGTGATCGTCCCCTCTTTTTCGTCACAAAGGACAAAATCGGTGAATGTCCCTCCGATATCAAAACTGAGTGTGTAACGCAGTCTCAACGGTCTCTTTCCTCCCTCTCTCCTCGCATCGTCACAGCAGTTCTCTGATCACCCGGGCGACCAGGGCATTGGAAAGCACCACCGGTTTTTGGGTAATCGCCTTCACCTCCTCTTTCATCGCCGCATTGTACCCGATGCAGTCCATGACGATCAGATCCGGGTCCTGCTCCTTCAAGCGTTGGGCGGCCCGGACCAGTTCCTCCCCCTTCCCATACGGAGAAGCCGCTTCCATGACCAGCTCGATCCCCTCTCGCTGCCACTTCTTGCGGGAATGAGGGATCTGCTGGGGAGCAGGACTCAGGATACCGAGTCGGCCTTGTGGCAGAATCCCTTCCACGGTCTTGTGCAGGATCGGCTGGGGGTAAAGGAGGAGGCCAGAGAAACGGAAAGCCGGGAAAGCCCCGGTACAGAGGATCAGGATCGCTTCCACTCCCTGTTT
>RFHZ01000230.1 GCA_003696125.1 Nitrospinota bacterium | reverse complement strand
CCGTCAAGGACCTCTCTCCGGATACCATGGTGGTCATGATGACCGCCTTTGGTTCGGTCGATTCGGCGGTAGAGGCGATGAAGGCCGGGGCGTACGATTATTTGAGCAAACCTTTTAAGATCGAGGAACTCCTCCTGATCCTGGAGCGGGCTCTGGAAAAATGGCGCCTCCACAAGGAGGTGACCTCATTGCGCCATGAAGTCTGGGGCCGGTACCAGTTTGATAACCTGATCGGGAAGAGTAAATCGATGCAGGACCTCTTTGAGCTGATTCAACGCATCGCCAAGGCCAAGACCACCGTTTTGATCTACGGGAAGAGCGGTACCGGCAAGGAATTGGTGGCCAAGGCGATTCACTATAACAGTCCGCGGCGGGAGAAGCCTTTTGTGACGGTCAACTGCGCTGCCCTGCCCGAATCACTGCTGGAGAGTGAACTGTTTGGTCATGTCAAGGGGGCTTTTACCGGAGCGACGAGCAATCGCAAGGGGTTATTTGAGGAGGCGACCGGGGGGACCGTCTTCCTGGATGAGATCGGGGAGATCTCTCCGGCCCTGCAGGTAAAGCTGCTGCGGGTATTGCAAGAGGGGGAAGTGAAACGGGTAGGGCAAACCTCCAGCATCAAGGTCGATTTTCGCCTGATTGCGGCTACCAACCGGGATCTGAGTGAAGCGGTTCGCCAGGGGACCTTCCGCGAGGATCTCTACTATCGATTGAATGTGATTTCCTTATCTTTGCCGGAACTGAAGGACCGTAAAGAGGATATCCCGCTGCTGGCCAACCACTTTGTCAAGAAGTACGCCCGCCAGGCCCAGTCCCCGGTGGAAGGGATCTCCAAGGAGGCCATGGACCTGCTACTGCGCTACCCCTGGCCGGGCAATGTGCGGGAGCTCGAAAACGTGATCGAGCGGGCAGTTACCCTGGGCAAAGGACCTTTAATCACCCCGGAGGATCTGCCCGATCTGGTGCGTGAAGAGCACCGGCAGGAGTACGAAGCTCTGTTAGAGGGGGATCTGAGCTTAGAGGAACTGGAAAAGGAGTATATCAGGCGGACATTGCAGAAGACGCGTGGTCATCAGACCAAAACAGCCGCCATTCTCGGTATCGATCGGCGGACCCTCTATCGCAAGATCCGCAAGTACGGATTGTTGAAAGAGATCACCTCTTCGTAATGCGATAGAGTGGTTGCTCTTCTGTTTACGGCCTGAACTCATGCCACTTGCTGGTGAAAAAGGAGGGGATTATGATAAAACGTACAGGATGGATAGTGGTGGTGATCGCTTTCCTCCTCGTCCTTCCATCGATTATTGCTGCCCAGATGCCGTATGGGCAGGAAGAAGAGGAAGAGGAGAGCCTCATGCCTATGGAGGGCATGGGGGGGATGTTTGGACCCGGGATGATGATGGAGAAGCGAAGAGCAGAGAGGGGAAAGCGGTGGATGCATGCCATGCCTCGCTTTTTTGCCCTGGTCCAGGAAGAACTCGGGTTGACTGATGAGCAGGTCTCTGCTTTAGAGCAGATACGGATAGAGCGGCTCAAGGAACATATCCGCCGCAAAGCAGCTATTCAGGTTGCCGAGCTGGAACTGCGAGAGTTGTTGGCAATGGATAAGGTCGATTTGGCCAAGGTGGAAGCAAAGATTCGAGAGATAGAGAAGCTACGGGCCGACAAGCGGATCGTCGAGATCCAGCTCCATGAGAAGGCCAAGAGGATGCTGACTCCAGAACAGCGTCAAAAGCTCCGCTCCCTGGAGCGCCGTATGGCTATGATGGGCCCACCAGGACGAGGCGGCATGCCACCCAAATTTCAAGAGCTGCGGCGAGGGAAGAGGAAAGGCCCTCGGATGCAGTAACCTCCCTCCCTCCCTTCAGCCCCTGACCTCTGGTCAGGGGCTTTTTCCTTTGCCGTTCTCTATCCTTCTGGCCACTCTTTGAGGCCATACACGCCTGCTTTCAGCACCTTTAAGGCCAGCAGCGCACACTTCAAGCGCACCGGTCCCAACGGGATTCCCAGATTCTCTAAGATATCCTCTTTCCCGATCTGCTTGATCTCTTCCAGCGTCTTCCCCTCGATCATCTCGGTCAGCATAGAGGCAGAGGCCTGGCTGATGGCGCAACCATGACCAGAAAAGCGCACGGCAGCCACCTTATCCCCTTCCAGCTTGAGATCGATGCGGATCTCATCACCGCAGAGCGGATTGGAGTCCTGGTAGCTGATGTCCGGGTGCTCGAGTGTACCGAAGTTGCGAGGATTTTTATAGTGGTCCAGAATGTTTTCGCGATAGAAGTCGTCCATGGTAACGTGTTCCCTTCTGCGACTCTCCCTCCTCTGCTGGATCGGCAGCGCCGGTGGTGAGGACGGCGCCGCCGGATGCTGGAGATAAATCGGTTTCCGGAGCAAGACCCGTCCTATTTTGCCTCCAGCGCCTTGAGTCTCCTCCGCAGTTCGAGGTCATTGATCATGGTACCCAGTTTGTTCATGATGGCATCCACGGCCCCATTCCAGTGCGTCCAGTCCGGACCCATCATGCTGGCTCCCATGCGCCAGCGGCGACCATCATGGTGCCAGATGAGGTAGTGCATGATCTCCGGGGTCTCGTCTAAGGGGTTATCCTTGCTGATCAACCCCTCCTCATACGCCTGCTGCAACAGGTTATCCGTATATTCCCAGAGCATGTTGTAGTCGCTGACCACCTTGTCAAACTCCTGGAAGTAGTTATCCGCCCACTGTTCCGAATGACACTGATAGCAGACCTGTTTCATGGCTGCCCGTCCCCGTTCCGCCTGAACCGGGTCCGGGATCCGCTGCAGGACAAAATCGACCTCTTGCGGCCCTTTCCACTGGGGTACAGACTTCTTGGGCTGGAGTTCCCAATAGAGGCGGGCTCCCACGTCGTGGGTCGTCTCTACCACCCCACCAAACCCGCTCATATGACAGGTCGCACAGGTCGGGGCCACAATATCCTCCGGTCCCCACTGTCCGGGAGGCACCTCCCAGTTCCACTGGTCCCCTTCTGTCGCATAGATGTTCCCATGCTTCGATTCTTCATAGATCTCGTGCTGGGGGTGATCAGGACCCAGGTGACACTGCCCGCAGGTTTCCGGTTTGCGCGCCTCGGCCACACTGAATTTATGACGGGTATGACAGTAGGTACAGGATCCCAGGCTCCCGTCCGGATTGACCCTCCCCACCCCGGCGTTCGGCCAGCCTTTCAGCTTTCCTCCCTCTTCGGCGATGATAAAGGTCCCGTGACACTCCATACACCCCAGCACCACGTTGTTGTGATGATAGGCTGGATTGTCGAGCAGCCCGATCTTCTTGAGGATACCGCTATCCGGAAACAGAGGAGAGAGGGTGCGGCGGGCGAGTTTATAAGGATCGAGTTTTTTCGCCGTCTCCTGGCTCAGAGGATCCAGTCCCATTTTTCTGGCCTGGATGTAATACGGTTTCATCGGACCAAAGAACCCTCCCCAGGCATGCTTGCTGTTCGCATTCTGTTCCACCTCTTTGGCGTGACAGCTTTCACAATAGCGAGGGGAGGGGACGGCGGTGATCAGGAATCCATTGTGGTCATAGCCTGATGGGTCCCCTGCTTTGGCCTGATGGCAGACGTAACACTTTACCCCTACCTTACTATGCTTGCTCTCCTGCCACTGCTTGATAATCCCAGGAGTTATGGTCTCATGGCAGTTGATACACGGGGTGATCGGCGTCTCTGCCGCCACCGCTGTTCCGGTCAGGTATAAGCTAATCACTACCCATATAAAGAGGATGACAAGCTTCTTCATGCGCGTTCTCCTCTAAACCGCGTTGGTTGAAAACACCAACGTGCTTCCCTATTTTATAGCCGATCCTGGTGCACAGGTCAACAAAAACCGACATGGGGCAAGAAAAAGGGCGCACATGCGCGCCCTTACCTTACACCTTCATCAGCTTGATGGCACAGACCTTGTAGTCTGGCTCCCCGGCTCCAGACCAGCTCTGCGGATCATCCACGGTCAGAAGATTGATCAGTTTCCGCTCATCGAACCAGGGGACAAAGACCATGCCCGGCCTGGCCCGCTTCGTGACCCAAACCGGTAAGACGATCTCTCCCCGCCGGGAGATGAGTTTGAGCCTGTCCTCGTTGCTTACCCCGAGTTTCCGGGCATCCTCGGGCGAGACCTCGACATAGGCGTGCGGATTCAGCTCCCTCAGCAACCGGACCCGCATGGTCATGGTGCCGCTGTGCCAGTGCTCGATCACGCGACCGGTGTTCAACACCACCGGGTACTCGGCATCAGGCATCTCAAAATCGAGGCCTGCTTTCAACACCCGGATGATGGCCTTCCCTTCCGAGCCCTTATGGAAGGGATGGGCCCCGTAGTAGTTGATCGGTCCTGGTAATCCCTTCTCTTCCAGGTGTTGATCGTACAGGGTCACGTAACCGGTTTTATAGCGCTTTACCGTCTCTCCGAAGACCTGCCGGGCATACTCCTTTGATACATAACGCTTGGCCGTTCCCCGGTTTTCAAAGTCTGTGCTGGGACACGGCCACTGCACCCCTCCTGCATGCGCCTGCAGCTTGGTGTAGGTGGCACCCCAGAGATCGACATCCCGTCCCCTGGTGCACAGCCGGTATTCGTTCCAGGCCTCCTCTTCCGTTTCAAAACCGAGGCCATAGACCTCCTTGACCGCCTTTACTCTCCCGGTAAGGGGGTCGAGGACCCGATAACGGGTCTTGCGATCGAGCTTTTGAGCGATACGCCTGGCCACCTCTTTGATCTGCCAGAAGTCGGGCCGTGCTTCCCCAGGGGGATCGACCAGCTTGGGGGTGAACTGGGATCGTCTATCGGTTTGCCCCATGATCCCCTCCTTCTCCACCCACATGGCCGAGGGGAGGATCAGGG
>RFHZ01000229.1 GCA_003696125.1 Nitrospinota bacterium | reverse complement strand
CTCTCTGGCAGGTCTTCCCTTGGCCTCTCCTCTGGACGTCTCACTCCTCCTATTCTGCACGGCAAGAGGAGAATTGGCAAGCCCATTTTACCCACCTGCTCATGCGCAGGAAAGACGATCACGGCCCTTTCCTGCCTTGCACGAAATGCGGAATATGGTATAATACGACATCCGTGTTGTTGGATCTGGCCCGAGAGGGCTTCCCAAAAGCAAGAAACAGAGGAGCGATATATGAGCGATTTGCGCTACCCGATAGGGAAGTTTCAGTTTGACTCCGAGGTGACCGAAGAGAAGCGGCAGGCCTGGATTGCTGACCTGGCAGAGATGCCGGCAAGGCTCCAGGCAGCGGTGGCAGGATTGTCCCCTGAACAGCTCGACACACCGTACCGGCCAGAAGGATGGACGGTACGGCAGGTCGTCCATCATCTGGCAGACAGCCACCTGGCAAGCTATGTGCGGTTCAGACAGGCCCTGACCGAAGAGGAGCCGGGTATCACCCCGTACGACCAGAACCGGTGGGCTGCCCTGCCCGACGCCCGCACCGCACCGGTCGAGTTATCCCTTACCCTGCTCGATGCCCTGCACCAACGCTGGGTGCTGCTGCTCCGCTCCCTCTCCCCGGCAGACTTTGCCCGCACCGTTCGTCACCCCCGCCTGGGAGTACTATCCCTGGAGAAGCTCCTGAACCTCTATGCCTGGCATGGTCGTCACCACACCGCCCAGATCACGAGCCTGCGGGAGCGGATGGGCTGGGCATAGAGAAGGAGCAAAAGGATGGGATACAGGCTATTTCAGGTCGATGCCTTTACCCAGATCCCTTTTACCGGTAACCCGGCCGCGGTCTGCCTGTTGCCCGCACCGCAGGAGGAAAGCTGGATGCAGAGGGTGGCGCGGGAGATGAACCTCTCGGAGACCGCCTTCCTGGTCCGGCAAGAGGATCACTTTCGACTGCGCTGGTTTACCCCTGCGGTGGAGGTGGATCTCTGTGGACACGCCACCCTGGCCAGTGCACACATCCTCTGGGAGGAAGCCTATCTCCAGCCTGAAGAACAGGCTCGTTTTGTCACCCGCAGCGGACTCCTCACCGCCACCCGGCAGGGGGAATGGATCGAACTCGATTTCCCGGCCGAACCGGCCCAACCGGTCACGCCTCCTCCGGAACTGGTTCACGCCCTGGAGGTCTCTCCTCGCTATGTGGGGAAGAATCGCTTTGACTATATAGTAGAGGTCGATACCGAGGAGACGGTACGGGGGCTCACCCCCGACTTTGCCCTGCTGAAGACCCTGCCCATGCGGGGGGTGATGGTCACCGCCCGGGCCAGCTCTGCCGGGTACGACTTTGTCTCCCGCTTCTTTGCGCCGGCCGCCGGGATCGATGAAGACCCGGTCACCGGCTCTGCCCACTGCTGTCTCGG
>RFHZ01000228.1 GCA_003696125.1 Nitrospinota bacterium | reverse complement strand
GCCCCCGGGAGGGGACGCCGAAAACGGAAAGGCGATCTTCGAGTCCATCGGTTGCCTGGGCTGCCATGCCATCAACGGGAAAGGGGGGACTTTTGGGCCTGATCTGGGGCAGGTGGGGAGCAAGGTGAATGCGCAGTGGCTTTTCAACTGGATCAAGGACCCCCGGCGTTATGATTCGCATACGAAGATGCCCCGTCTTCCCCTCACCGATGCGCAGATCCGGGATGTGGTCGCCTATCTCACCTCCCTGGGGACTCCCAGCGAAGACCCGGCCCTGGTCAAGCGACTGCAGGACCCGGCCCTGATTGCCCAGGGGAAGGGCTTGATAGAGAAATACGGGTGTTTCGGCTGCCATACGATCAAAGGGATGGAAGGACAGGGGCGTATCGGAGCAGAGCTCTCCTTCTTTGCCGACAAGCAGTTCGTGCAGTTGCTCTTTGGATATGCGCCGACTGTGGAGCCGGAGTCGTTGGCCGTCCCCTCCTTTGAGGAGCTGGCCGCCCTCTACCGGGATGGAGGCAAGGTGAGCAAGACCTGGGAGGGCTGGGCCTTTGGGAAGATGAAAAACTCTCGGCTTTACAGCACCGAGCGGATCAAACCCCTGATGCCGGACTTCGCCTTCTCTGATGAGCGGGCCAAGCCCCTGGTTATTCTGCTACGCACGCTTAGCGAGATGCGGAGATCAGAAGATTACCTCGACCCGCTCACGCACGAGGAATCACTGGCCTATGCCGGGGAAGAGTTGATCGCCAAGTATAACTGCCAGGGCTGTCATACCATCAAGGGCAAAGGCGGGAAGATCGCCCCGCAGTTGACCTATGAGGGGAGTAAGGTCCAGGACGACTGGCTCTTTGCCTTCTTGAAAAAACCGCACCTGATCCGCCCCAGTGTGCAGGCACGTATGCCGAATTTTCAGTTCACTGATGCCCAGGTGCAGACGCTGGTCACCTATATCATGACCAACCTGCGGGATGAGGAGAAGCGGGTGCCGGTCGGTTTTATGGCCAAGCAGGAGATCACCCCGGCGCTGATCGAGAAGGGCCGCAAGCTTTTCTGGGAGACCTATCCCTGCTATACCTGTCATCGCATCGGGAACAAGGGTGGGGTGATCGGTCCAGATCTCACCCGGGTCGCGGAGCGGTTGGATCCGGATTGGATGGTCTCCTGGATCAAGAATCCCCAGATGTGGGAACCGGCAACGATCATGCCCAATCTCGGGCTAGACGATGCCACCGTGGCGGCCATTGTCGCCTATCTGCAGTCGCTGGGCCGGCCGGTGGAGGCTCAGGCCACACCGCAAAAAGAGGCGGCAGTTCCTGCCCCTGGCAAGAAAGGGGCCGAGGCGGCCATGCTTCCGGCACCAGAGAAAGAAGTCAAAGCAGAATCGCCGCTTCCTCCGGCAGCCCCGACTCCTGGTGGGGAGCAAGAGCGGGTTGCTGCTCTGCAGGGAGATCCCAAACAGGGGGAGAGCCTCTACCGGGGCTACTGTGTCCCCTGTCACGGCCCGGAGGGGAGGGGAGATGGACCGGCTGCGGCCGGCTTGAACCCCAAACCGCGCAATCTGACCGATAGGGACTATATGTCTCAGAAGACGGATGAGGATCTCTTTGCCGTGATCAAAGGGGGAGGGGCTTCGGTAGGGCTTTCGGCGGCAATGCCGGCCTGGGGGGGCGTATTACAGGACACCCAGATTCGTGACGTCATCGCCTTTGTCCGGACCCTGTCGGCCAAAGACTAGTCGTCACGCCTCCTGCCCTGGGGAGCCAGGGGGGAGGGACAGACAGAGGTGGTCCGGAGATGGAGCCTGAACAGAGAGTCGTATGGACACAGATGCTGAGGCAATTTGGCAAGCTCAGCATCGTGGGGATTCAGTTGGTCCTCTCCACCATGATCGGGTTTGGCATCGGGTACTGGCTGGATCAGAAATTACAGACCGGCCCGTGGCTCTCGCTCCTCTTCCTTCTGTTCGGCATCTGTGCCGGGTTTCTGAATCTCTTTCGCGAGGTCAGAAGCGCAAGGAAGCACCAGTAGAGGAAGAGGGGTGTGGAGCAGGAGTTGAGCAGACAGATCGAGCGGCTGGGGTGGGGGCTGTTGATCCTCTCCACCCTCATCACTTTACCTGTGGGGATGTCGCAGGTAGGGGGGATGGTGGTGGGGGGGCTCTTCTCTCTGCTCAACTTTCGCTGGATGCGGGCCTTCTGGGAGCGGCTCTTTACCCGGAGATGGCAGCAGTGGAGGCGGATCGAGGTGGTGAGCGCTCTCGGGTACCTGGGCAAGTACCTGCTCATCACCGTGCTGTTCTTCTACATCATTAAATATCAACTCGTGGATCTGCTCTTTTTCTTACTCGGCCTGTCCATCATTGTGGTGGCGATCATCGGAGCAGGGATACGACAAACGGTAACGCGTAAAGGGAGGAGCATGTGGAGAAGTTAGAACCACTCTTTTATCTGAATCTGCTTGTCGCCAAGATCTTTCCGGCCTTAAGTCATGATCCCCAGGTGATCTATGCGTTAACCGTCGTGGTCATTTTAGCCCTCTTGGGGTGGAGGATCGGTCGGAGCCTGCAGACGATCCCCCGGGGAATCCAGAACTTTGCCGAGATGTGTGTACAGGGGCTGCTCGAGTTTATGGAGGGGGTGATGGGACATCATGCCAGGGACCATCTCCCTATTATCGGGAGTGCGGCCTTTTTGATCCTCCTCTGTAACCTGCTGGGTCTGCTGCCGGGATTCATGTCTCCCACGAGCAACTATAACACGACCCTGGCCTATGCCCTGACCATCTTTATCTATTACCACTACATCGGGTTTAAGCGGCATGGAGTGGCCTACATCAAGCACTTTACCGGCCCGATCTGGTGGCTGGCTCCCCTCATGGTGCCGATCGAGTTGATCGGACACTTTGCCCGTCCCCTTTCCCTGTCCGTGCGACTCTTCGGGAATATCAGCGGGGAGGACCTGGTGATCATGATCCTGGCCTTTTTGATTCCTTTTATTGTGCCGTTGCCGATGATGTTCTTTGCCATCTTCGGCTCCTTTATCCAGACTTTCGTCTTCTGCTTGCTCTCTATGATTTACATCGCCGGAGCAGAAGAGGAGGCACATTAAGAGGCAAAGCGGTCGTAAAGTGGGTGGTTTAACGTCGTAGCGTATTAACACAACAGAAAGGAGGGAAGTTGATGTTCCACAAATGGGTCTTTGTTCTCGCGGCTGTGTTGGTGGTGGTAGGGGTATCCGTAGCCTTGGCTGCCGAAACGGAAGGGAAGGCAGTAGATGAAGCGAAGTTGCGCTATTTCAGTATTACGGCGATTGTGACCTCTATCGGTCTTGCCCTGGCCGCCGCTGCCGGTGCCTTTTCCCAGTCGCGCGGTATCCGGAGTGCCCTGGAAGGGATTGCCCGTAACCCAGGAGCCTCGGGCACGATTACTACCGCCATGATCATCGGATTAGCGCTCATCGAATCACTGGTCATCTATGTGCTGGTCGTTTCGTTGATTCTCCTCTTTGCCGATCCGTTTAGCCTCTTGTAAGGAGTTTGCCTGAGCGTCCAGCGTCTTCAGGTCCATCTGTCTGCCCTGATCGCTGGCCGGGGACACTGGACGCTCACCTGTAAAGACCTGGGGAGATGCGCATCTTAGGAATCGATACCGCCACCAAGACCTGTGGGGTAGCCGTCACCGAAGGAGATACCCTGCAAGGCATGCTCTCCCTCTCCCGACACCTCTCGCATACACGCCAGCTCTTATCCGCCATTCATCACCTCCTGACGCTCCTCTCCCTCTCCTTAGATGATCTGGATGCGTTTGCCATCACGCATGGTCCCGGCTCCTTTACCGGCCTCCGTATCGGCATGGCCACGGTGGAGGGCCTGGCGGTCGGCCTGCCTCGACCGGTCATCGGCATCAATACGCTGGAAGCTTTGGGATCAGCCTATCTCTTCTCTGCTCTCCCCCTGGAGGGGTCTGCTCTTGTCTCGCCAGGAAACCCTGCGCCTTTGCCGGTCTGTCCTCTGCTGGATGCCCGCAAAGGGGAGGTCTATGCGGCCATCTTCACCGTGGAGCAGGGACGTATGGTTCGAAGCACGGCCGATATGGCCATCCCTCCCCAAGAACTCTGTGCCCAGATTCGGCGTCCCACCCTCTTTGTCGGGGAAGGGGCAGAGGTGTATCGCTCACTCCTGCAGACGATCCTGGGAGAGAAAGCGCTTTTCGCCTTTCGTTCGGCCCGAACCGGGTGTGCGGACATGGTGGCGCGGCTTGCCTGGGACCGTTCCTCGCAAGAGGTGGACAAGGAGGGCTCTCCCTTTGCCCTGCACTATATTCGGCCTTCCGAAGCCGAACTACAATCTCAGAAACATCGCCAGAAGAAGTGAGGAGGTATAGACATGAAAGATGAAGACCCGATCTTGATTGAGCAACTCAGGCGAGAGAACGAAGAGTTTAACCGCCTCTGGAGGGAGCACCAGGCCTATGAGGAGCAGTTGGAGGCCTTTAACAAGCTACGCTATCTCACCAGCGAGCAGGAGATAGAGAAGAAGCGGATTCAGAAGCTCAAGCTCCTGGGTAAGGATCGAATGGCCGCCATCCTCCGGCAGTATAAGGCGAGCAGACAGCCGACCTGAAAGATTCTCCTTGACTTCCGTCCCGGATTTTGCTAGACTCAGCACAATTTGAAGGGGAGAGACTCAAGGGAGGGACAGGGGGTAGGAGAGGGGGAAGACTTAGATATATCTGGATCAAGGATTCTGGACAGGGATAAGGAGGTCTACCTTGAGGAAGACAGGGGCAGAGATCTTTGTGGAGTGTCTGCTCCGCGAAGGCGTGGATACGATCTTTGGCCATCCAGGAGGGGCGGTATTGAAGATCTACGACGCCCTCTACGATGCCCCGATCCGACACATACTGACACGACACGAACAGGCCGCGGTACACGCGGCAGACGGGTATGCCCGCGCCACCGGTAAACCCGGGGTCTGCCTGGTGACTTCTGGACCGGGAGCGACCAACTGTGTGACCGGGCTGGCTACCGCAAACATGGATTCCATCCCGGTGGTGGTCTTTACCGGCCAGGTCCCGACCGGCATGATCGGCGACGATGCCTTCCAGGAAGCGGATATCTTGGGGATCACCTTCCCCTGTGTCAAGCATAGCGATATGGTGCGGCGGGTAGAGAAGATGGCCCAGACCATCCGCGAAGCCTTCTATATCGCCCGCACCGGCAAACCGGGGCCGGTGTTGATCGATCTGCCCAAAGACGTGCTCATGGACGAGACCGAATTTCTCTATCCGGAAGAGATAAAGATCCGGGGCTATAATCCGACCTATGTCGGGCATCCAGGACAGATCCGCAAGGCGGTGGATGCCCTTGCCGCCGCCAAGCGACCGGTGCTCTACGCCGGTGGGGGGGTCATCTCCTCCGGAGGAGCGGCCGAGTTGCGGGAGCTGGCAGAAATCACGGTCACTCCCACCACCACCACCCTGATGGGGCTGGGAGGATTCCCCACCAATCATCCCCTCTTCTTGGGCATGCTCGGGATGCATGGGACCTACCGGGCCAACATGTCGATGTGCGAGGCGGATCTGATCGTGGCTATCGGGGCCCGCTTTGATGATCGCGTGACCGGCAAGCTCGACGAGTTTGCCCCCAAGGCCAAGATCATCCATATCGATATCGATCCGAGCTGTATCGGAAAGAATGTGACCGCCCACATCCCGATCGTGGGGGATGTCAAGACCGTGCTCGGCAGCATGAACCGCCTGTTGCGGGAGGTGGAAAAGGATTGGGCCGCCGATCACCGGGAATGGCTGGAACTGATTGCCGAATGGGAGCGTACCTATCCCCTGACCTATCTGCAACGTGACGATGTGATTAAGCCGCAGTACGTGATCGAGCAGATCGACTCCTATATCCAGGGGAAGAACGCGATCGTCGCCACCGGGGTCGGGCAGCACCAGATGTGGGCCGCCCAGTACCTGACCTTTACCCAACCGCGTACCTGGCTCACCTCAGGGGGGCTGGGGACCATGGGCTATTGCCTGCCGGCGGCCATGGGGGCCCAGGCCGCTTTTCCCCAGCGCCTGGTACTCGGTATCGATGGAGATGCCAGCTTTCAGATGAATATCCAGGAACTGGCTACCGTTGCTCAATACCAGCTCCCGGTCAAGATTGCGGTCATGAACAACTACTACCTGGGGATGGTACGGCAGTGGCAGGAGATCTTCTATAATAAACGTTACTCGCATAGTTACATGGGTCCACTGCCCGATCTGGTCAAGGTGGCAGAGGCTTATAAGGTCACCGGTCTCCGCGCCGAGCGACCGGAAGAGGTCGGACCGGTCATCGAAAGGGCGCTGAACACCAAAGGGCCGGTGATCATCGATTTCGTGGTTGATCCGGATGAGAACGTGTTCCCCATGGTGCCGGCCGGTGCCCCTATCCGGGAGATGCTCCTGGCCTAGTTTTACCACGGGGGCACAGAGGACACAGAGGAGAGAAGTTTCCCGGTTCAGGCCGACGTCCCTCCTCATCAGGGGATGAGGGAGAATTTCGGCTGGACGGTAAAGTGCGGGATAGCCTATGGGTGGTGGCAATCACACGACACATACGATTTCCGTTCTGGTAGAGAACAAACCCGGTGTGCTGGCCCGCGTGGCCGGGCTCTTTAGCGGACGGGGATTTAATATCGAGAGCCTGACCGTGGCAGAGACAGACGATCCTACCGTCTCCCGTATGACCATTGTCACCAGCGGGGACGCCAAGATCATGGAGCAGATCAACAAGCACCTCAACCGCCTGATCGATGTGATCAAGGTGGTCGATCTGAGCACAGAGAAATTCGTGGACCGGGAACTGGTGCTGCTTAAAGTGAAGGCTGATGCAGAGCAAAAAGCCGAGATCATGCGGCTGGTCGATATCTTTCGCGGGAGCATCGTCGACGTCAGTCCACGCAGTTATACCATCGAAGTGACCGGGGATGAGGATAAAATCGTCGCCTTCATCGATCTGATGCGTCCCTTTGGCATTCTGGAGATTGCGCGGACCGGACGGATCGCGATGGCCCGGGGGCACAAGGCCTTGTGAGTGGAAAGGTGGAGTAGGAGACAGGCAGTCAGCAGAGGTTAGCGCTCGGCTCTCGCTGCCCGAGGCGGGATCGGTGTTGGGCTCTCGCTTGCTGGTGGTCGAGGGTGAAGAGCAGAATGTATGGAAAAGAGGTGGAGAAGAATGGCGCAGTTGTACTACGAGAAGGATGGTGATTTAAGTCTACTGACCGGAAAGAAGATTGCGATCATCGGGTACGGAAGCCAGGGGCATGCCCATGCCGGTAACCTCAAGGATAGCGGCCTCGATGTGGTGGTAGGCCTCCGCAAGGGGAGCAAGTCGTGGAGTAAGGCGGAGCAGGATGGACTCCAGGTGACCACCACGGCCGAAGCCGCGCAGATGGGGGATATCGTCATGGTCCTTACCCCGGATGAAAAACAGGCCGACATCTACCGGGAAGATATCGGCCCCCATCTGCAGGAAGGGAATGCCCTGGCCTTTGGACACGGGTTCAACATCCACTTCGGCCAGATCGTTCCTCCTCCCTTTGTAGATGTCTTCATGATCGCTCCTAAAAGCCCCGGCCATCTCCTTCGCCGCCTGTTCCAGGAGGGTCGAGGGGTGCCCTGCCTTCTGGCCGTGCACCAGAATGCCACCGGCAAGGCCAAGGAGATCGCCCTGGCCTATGCCAAAGGCCTGGGAGGATTGCGGGCCGGGGTCATCGAGACCACCTTCCGGGAGGAGACGGAAACCGATCTCTTCGGAGAGCAGTGTGTGCTCTGCGGTGGGGTTACCGAACTGGTGCGGGCCGGATTCGATACGCTGGTCGAGGCCGGCTACCAGCCAGAGAT
>RFHZ01000227.1 GCA_003696125.1 Nitrospinota bacterium | reverse complement strand
CCTTCCTGATCCCGGATCACCTTAATGTCACATGTCAAGGGCTGACCCTGACTCTAGACACGAAGCCTCGCCGGTGCTATACTTCTAAAAAAAGCGCTGAGCGCTGAGGAAAACCTGGACAAGGGGACAATGTTGAACGATTACGTGTATGTCAAATGTCAAGGGCTGACCCTCTGATGAACGGGTACGCCATCATCATCCTGGCCCTGCTGCTGGTCGATTACGTCGTGCACCTCCTGGCCGACTACCTGAACCTGAAAGCGCTGCGGGCAGAGGTACCCAAAGAGTTTGCCGGGATCTTCGATGCCGACACCTATCGGCGATCCCAGGAGTATACCCGCGTCTACACCCGCTTTGCCCTGCTGGAATCGACCTTCTTCCTCGGCGTTACCCTCGCCTTCTGGTTCAGCGGCGGCTTTCCGGCCCTGGACCGCCTGGTACGCGGCTGGGAATTCGGTCCGATCGGAACCGGGCTGGCCTACATCGGAATCCTGCTCCTGGGCAGAGCCCTGCTCTCCCTCCCCTTCAAGGCCTATGCCACCTTTGGGATCGAAGAGCGCTTCGGCTTCAACCGCACCTCCCTCTCCACCTTCCTCACCGATCTCCTCAAAGGACTCTTCCTGGCCCTAGTGCTCGGTGGACCCCTCCTGGCCGGAATCCTGGCCTTCTTTGCCTCCATCGGCCCGACCGCCTGGCTCTACTGCTGGGGCATCACCACCCTCTTCACCCTGGGCATACAGTTTATCGCGCCGACCTGGATCCTCCCCCTCTTCAACAAATTCCAACCCCTCCCCGAAGGACCGCTCAAAGAGGCCATCCTCTCCTACACCCGCTCGGTCCACTTCCCGGTCAAGGAGATCATGATCATGGACGGCTCACGACGCTCCAGCAAGTCGAACGCCTTCTTCACCGGCTGGGGAAAACAGAAACGGATCGCCCTCTTCGATACCCTGGTGGAAAAGCACCCCGTTCCAGAACTGGTCGCCATCCTCGCCCACGAGGTCGGTCACTACAAGAAAAAGCACCTGTGGCAAAACCTGCTCCTCAGCATCCTGCACCAGGGGGTCCTCTTCTTCCTCCTCTCCCTCTTCCTCACCCAACAGGAACTCTTCGCGGCCTTCTATATGCCACAACCGGCCGTGTACACCGGTCTCATCTTCTTCGGCCTGCTCTATACCCCGATCGAGACTCTTCTCGCTATCCTCTTGCAGGCCCTCTCCCGCAGGCAGGAGTACGCCGCGGATCGTTTTGCGGTCGAGACAACCCATCATCCGGAAGCGCTCATCCAGGCCCTGCAAAAGCTCTCCGTGCACAACCTGGCCAACCTCACACCGCACCCCTTTTACGTCCTGCTCCACTATTCGCATCCCCCCATTCTGGAACGGATCAAGGCGATAGAGAGGTACAACGATGTCTCATAGTACAAATTCTTGCTCATTAATGACCCATTGCTGTCTATAGATCTACACCGCCGAGGACGCCGAGTCCGCAGAGCTTTTCGGGTCTATTCATCTCGGCGTTCTCCGTGTGCTCGGCGGTAAAGAGCTGTTCTGGTAACGCATGACCATAAAAGGTATCGGAGGACAAGAGCTTAAGGAGACGGCCATGGTCCAGCTCACCTTAACCCCGGAAGAGGCAGCAACGCTCCGCGAAGTCCTCACCATCTACCTCTCGGATCTCCGCATGGAGATCGCGGATACGAATCACCGGGATTTCCGGGAGGGATTGAAGAAACAGGAAGCGGTCTTAAACGCACTCCTGCAGCGATTACCCGCTGAGGAAAATCCTCCGGAGTAACCACGACTATCAGGTAGACAGGGAGCGACAAGGAGAGGGTATGCGCAACATCATCATCGAGTCCCTGGATCGGACAGCGGTAGAGATGCAACAGGTCGAGCTGGTCGAACGCAAGGGGATCGGTCATCCTGATTCGATCTGCGATGCGATCATGGAAGCGGTATCGGTGGCTCTCTGTGCCGCGTACGAGGAGACGTTCGGCCGTATCGTCCATCACAACATCGATAAAGGCCTGCTGGTGGCCGGGCAGACCACTCCCCAGATGGGTGGGGGCAGGGTGGACGAACCGATGAAGCTGGTCTTTGGGGACCGGGCTACCTATGCCTGGCAGGGAAAAACGGTTCCGGTAGGCGAGATCGCCCAGACCGTGGCCCGGCAATGGGTACGGGAGCATTTGCGCTTCGTAGAACCGGATAGACACCTCATCTTTCAAAACGAGATCAAACCCGCTTCCCCGGAACTCGCCGACCTCTTTGCCCGGGAAAGGATCGGGGCCAACGACACCTCGGCGGCGGTGGGATACGCTCCCCTCACCGAGACCGAGCGCCTGGTGCTGGCCACCGAACGCTACCTCAACTCCCCCGGCTTCAAAGCCCGCTACCCGGAAACAGGCGAGGATGTCAAGGTGATGGGGTACCGGCACGGACGCCACCTCACCCTGACCGTGGCCATGGCCTTTGTGGATCGCTTCATCCCCTCTGAGGCCTACTACTTTGACCGCAAAGAGGCCATCAGGCAGGACCTGCTCGACTTCCTCACCCATCAGAGTCGCCGTCTCGACCAGATAACCATCGACCTCAACACGCTGGATGTGCCGGGACGGGGAGAAGCCGGGATGTACCTGACCGTCCTGGGCACCTCGGCGGAAGGGGCAGATTGCGGGCAGGTGGGACGAGGGAACCGGGTCAACGGCGTCATCTCCCTGAACCGTCCCATGAGTACCGAGGCGGCCGCCGGCAAGAATCCGGTCAGCCATGTCGGCAAGATCTATACCCTCCTCAGCTCCCAGATCGCCGCCCAGGTGCATGCCGAGGTGGAAGGGATCCAGGAGGTCTATATCTGGCTCTGCAGCCAGATCGGGCATCCGATCGACCAGCCGCTCATCGCCTCTGCCCAGCTCGTGCTCAAAACCGGGGTGGAGCTGGAGGCGGTACAGGGAGCGGTGCAGGCGATCATCGAACGGGAACTGGAAGGGATCTATGGATTCACCAGGCGCCTGGCCCGGGGAGAGTTGACCGTGTGGTAAACCTATCCCAACCGCTCGGCGATGTACTCGGCCAGGGCAGCGATGGTAAGGGACGGATTGGGACCGATCGAGGTGGGGATGATGCTCCCATCCACCACATAGAGGCCGGGATGACCAAACACCTCTCCCTGCGGGTTCACCACCCCCTGCTCCGGTGAATCGGCCATCACGCACCCTCCCAGCGGGTGAACGGCAATGATCTTGCGGAGATAGGTGAGCGGATTGTCGAGAAACGTTCCCCCCAGGGCCCGGGCCAGCTTCTCCATCTCCTGCCGCACCCGCTCGTAATGCAACCTGCTCTGCTCCAGATTCCACCTGATCACCGGCTCCCCATCCTCCCGCAACTCGATCCGGCCGGTGGACCGGTCCCGTCCCATGCCCAGCAGGAGAAAGGTGTGGCGAATATAGTCGTCGTTATCGATCATCTCGCTGAACCGGTTCCCGATATTCAGCTCTCTTTTCTGGGCACCCAGGGGGAGGAGACGGTAAAGGAAACTCTTCAGGAAACGCCATCCCAGCTTCAGCGCCCGCCACGATTCGGCCGGGGAAGGGAGCTTGGCCGCCACAAACCAGGCCAGAAAGGCGGGAATACCGGCATCCTGGATCACCAGTCCATGCGGGAATCCATCCGGGTAGTCCGGAAAACGGTAGACGATGGCCCCGGTGATCACCGGTCCCTTAGTCGGGATCACCTCTTCCCTGGTCCCGAGCACCGTCCCCTCTAAATCTCCATTGGCGCACCAGCGTTTCCCCAGCATCGGGCTTAAGTTGGTCAGGATACGCTGCCTCTGCATGCGCAGCAAAAGCCCGGTGGAGCCGACCGAGCCGGCAGCGAGGACCACCTTCTGGGCGCGGACCGTCTGTCGATCACCTGCCTGCCGCGGGTTTCCGTACACCACCGCATACCCGCCTTCTGCTAAAGGACGGATCTCGTGCACCAGGGCCTCGGTGCGGATCTCGGCCGCAATCCCTTGGGGGCCGAGCAGTTCCTGACGTCTGGCCCTGGCCAGATAGGTGAGGTCCAGGGTATTCTTGGCATGGATATTACACCCGATATCACACTCGCCACACTTGATGCAGCGCGACTGCCAGACCCCCTGCCTGTTTCTCGTCTGCTGGCCGGGAAAATCCCCCTGGAAACGAACAGCCAGGTGGGGATAGCAAAAGGTGGGAGGTTCTAAGGCATCTGGAGCGGGTCGTATGGTTGCCGCCGCTTTCTGGAAAAGCGTGGTCTTGGGGGTATCGGCGTAGTAGGGATCGCTGGCATGCGGGTAAGGCGAGGCTTCCAGCATCTCCAGCACCCGGGCGTAATAGGGATCGAGCACCTCCCGGGTTATCCCCCCGGGCCAGCCCTGAAAGAACTCGGCCGGCATCGGCATCAGCACATTGGCATAGATGAGGGAACCACCCCCCAGTCCGCTGGCGGAGACGGAGATGACGTCACTCTCCGGATAGTCACGCAGCTCCAGCAAGCCGAATTTTCCATCCTGAGGAT
>RFHZ01000226.1 GCA_003696125.1 Nitrospinota bacterium | reverse complement strand
GCTCATCCACCAGCAGGAGCCTGGGCCGGACCAGCAGCGCTTTGGCCACCTCCAGCATCTTCTGCTGTCCCCCGCTCAGGTTTCCGGCCCGCTCTCTCCGCTTCTCCTGCAGATCGGGAAACCGCTGGAAGACCTCCTCCAGCCGCTCCTCTCCCTGGCCACGGTCCAGACGGGAGGCGACCAGACGCAGGTTGTCCTCGACAGAGAGGAAGGGGAAGAGACTCGATTCCTGCGGGATGTACCAGACCCCCTTGCGGAGCAGATGGTGGGGAGCAATGCCGGTGATCTCCTCTCCGGCCAGCAGCACCCGGCCCCTTTTCGGCTTCAGGAAACCGTAGATCGCCTTCATCAGGGTGCTCTTTCCCGCCCCGTTCAGGCCGATAAGCCCGGTGATGGCAAGGGGAGAGACCCGTAGCGATACCGACTGCAGGATATCGATATCCGCCGCGTACCCGACCACCAGATCCTGGACCTCAAGAAGCGGTGCCATGCCATCCCTCTCCCAGATAGGCTTCGATCACCTGATCCGTATCCAGTACCGTTGCCGTCGGACCGTCAGCGATCACGGTTCCGGCACTCAGGACCACCAGCCGGGGACAGAGATCGACCACGGCCGGGATGTCGTGGCTGACGATGAGGAAGGTCTCGCCAGCCTGGTGGCGCTCCCGGATAAAGGTGGCCAGGATTTCCTTGAGCGTAGGGTGAATGGAGGCAAAAGGCTCATCAAGGAGCACGAGTTGCGGGTTGGCCATGAAACAGGTCCCGAACTCGAGTAGCTTCTGCTGTCCCCCAGACAGGCTTGCCGCCGGTTCATCCCGCATCCCCTCCAGGTGCAGGGCAGCCAGGATCTGGTCTGCCCGCTCCAGGGCCTCTCGCTCACCACTCCTCCCCGTGGCATAGGCCACCACCAGCAGGTTTTCCAGGACAGAGAGGCGACGGAAGAGACGGGTGATCTGGAACATCCGGGCGATTCCCAGTCCGGCCACCCGGTTGGGAGGAAGGCCATCGATGCGCGTATGGCCTAACCGGATGGTACCCGTATCCGGGGCATAGTACCCGCTGATGATGTTGAGAAGCGTGGTCTTTCCCGAACCGTTCGGGCCGATGATGCCGACCATCTCCCCGGGGGAGACGCTAAAGGAGACCGCCTGCAGGGCCTGCAGCCCGAAGAAACGCTTGCTGACCGCCTGTACCGTAAACCAGTTATCCATGATAGACCCTCAAGAAGAGTCCGTACACCCCTTCCCGGAAGAAACGCACCACGATCATCATGAGCAGGGCAAAGATGATCATGTGGTAGAAGCCGAATTCCCGCACGTACTCGGCCGTGACCTGCACCAGAAACGCCCCGATGAGTGGTCCAACCAGGGTTCCCATCCCGCCGATCACATTCATGCTGATGATCAGGCCGGTCTGCAGGATGGTTCCCATATCCGGGCTGGCCAGCTGGATGAAGTGGACGTACAGGGCTCCGGCCAGCCCGCAGAGGGCACTGCTCAGGGCCGAAGCCATCGTTTTCCATTTGACCACATCGACCCCCCGTCCCTGTGCGGCCACCTCGTCCTCACGGATGGCCTGGAGGTAGAGGCCGATGCGGGACTGCATCAGGAAGTAGAGGCAGAGTTGCACCCCCAGGCAGATGAGGAGAAAGGTATAGTAGTAGGGCAGCTCTCCTCCCTGGTAGAGGGGGGGAACGCTCAATCCCAGATCCCCCCGCGTTATCTCGTACTCGTTGGCGATCACCAGCCGGACGATCTCGGCAAAGGCCAGGGTGGTCAGGGCAAAGTACGGTCCCCGCAGCCGCAGGCAGAGATGACCCAAGAGCCAGCCCACCCCAAAAGTCACCCCGATGCCTCCCAGGATCCCGACCAGGGGTGAGAATTCTTGCAGGGTAAGCAGTGCCGAGGTGTACGCTCCGATCATCCCGAAGGCAGCCGGGGCCATGGAGAACTGTCCGGTGTACCCGGCAAGCAGATTCCAGCCCATGGTCAACAGGGTATAGTACATGGCCACGATCAGCGTGCTGCGCCAGTAGGGAAGGGTAATGAAGAGCGGCAGGAGGGCCACCCCTCCCCAGAAGAGGAGCGAGATGAGCAGATCGATCCGGCGTCGCTGTTTTACACTTCTCTGGCTTTTTCTCCGAACAGTCCCCATGGTCGAAAGAGTAAGGTCAACATCAGGATAAGAAAGCCGAACGCATCGCGATAGGCGTAGGAGAGATAGATGGCACCAAACGTCTCCAGGATACCGAGAAT